>CACVKW010001032.1 GCA_902749685.1 Olavius sp. associated proteobacterium Delta 1
CTAAACCCTATAGTTGCATAAAATTTTGAAATCCAACTTCGCTGCTGCAATGAAGACCATTGAAAGTATTGACTGATCCTGGATTCTGGTTTCTGGATAC
>CACVKW010001033.1 GCA_902749685.1 Olavius sp. associated proteobacterium Delta 1
TGGGTACTCGGTATCTGGTACTGGGTATTGGTTTTAAGGAATGGGTTTGATTTTTAATATATCACCCGCAAGGGCCATATAAAATGAGTTACGCAAGGCCACCAAA
>CACVKW010001034.1 GCA_902749685.1 Olavius sp. associated proteobacterium Delta 1
GATGCTGGATATCTAACAGTACACTGTCGGTGAATTTCAACGACATCCAGGATCCAGAAACCAGAATCCAGGATCAGTCAATACTTTCAATGGTCTTCATTGCAGCAGC
>CACVKW010001035.1 GCA_902749685.1 Olavius sp. associated proteobacterium Delta 1
AACGATTGATGAAAACAAGTGCAAACAGGACGGAATTTGCGCGGCCGAGTGCCCCAGACGGATTATAACTCAGGAAGATGACGCGAGTTACCCTCAAGTTGCCGAGGCTGATGAAGCCTATTGCATGGTCTGCGGACACTGCGTGGCCGTCTGCCCC
>CACVKW010001036.1 GCA_902749685.1 Olavius sp. associated proteobacterium Delta 1
GGAAACGACTGATCCGGCTGATTTCAAATTCTTTTTTGCGCTCCTTAGCAACAACTTTATCCTCAATGACCTTGGCCTGCATCTTGTCGGGACGGCTTATGGCTCCGGCTTCATATACAAACCGGCGATATCTTCTGATCCGCTCTTTTCGGCTTTTAAGACCCTTGTCCGCCGGAGGCGGATTAAATTCTTCTAAACCAAAA
>CACVKW010001037.1 GCA_902749685.1 Olavius sp. associated proteobacterium Delta 1
GATCATTGCTGTCCAAAATAATTTGAAAATCAAATACTGCCTTTAATAAAAACAGGCAGTTATAAACGGGAAATTAGTGATTTAGAAATCAGGTTGTACC
>CACVKW010001038.1 GCA_902749685.1 Olavius sp. associated proteobacterium Delta 1
TTAACAACCACCCTACATATAAGGAGGATTTTTTTCAATGACTCGTATTATTACTCACTTTATGACTCATTCTAAACCCGTTTTTGGACAAGAGTGATAGTGCAATACTGAATTAATCCGGTTCAGAGCAATCACCCATAATAGTGTTTAACACTATTTCGGTTTCGGACATTTCTTTGAGGCAAGCATTATAGACAGCCAGATTTAGTTCACTTCCATAACGCTGAATATATCTAAAAGAATTACCAAGGCTATTCTCTTGCTTCTTGCCGACCATCCTGCAAAGCGTATCGACCGATAACTCGGCCACGATTTTTTGCAATAAAGAAAATAGGGACAGGTTAATTATACTTGACACTTTTGATTATTTGATATGATCAGAGTGACGAGCAGAAAAGATGCAAGCAAAGAAAGGAGGCAAAAATATGCCAAGGACATCGCGATTGATCATCGCCGAGGAAAAAGCCGTATATCATGTTATGTCCCGCAGCGCGCTGGATGGATTTCCTTTGAAAGATGTTGAAAAGGATTTTATGCTGGATTTGATCAAA
>CACVKW010001039.1 GCA_902749685.1 Olavius sp. associated proteobacterium Delta 1
CATCCAGTATCCAGAAACCAGAATCCAGGATCAGTCAATACTTTCAATGGTCTTCATTGCAGCAGCGAAGTTGGATTTCAAAATTTTATGCAACTATAGGG
>CACVKW010001040.1 GCA_902749685.1 Olavius sp. associated proteobacterium Delta 1
AAATGTCTGGGAGCCGTCATAGGTCACCCCCACCGCCCCGGCCGGGCTGATCGAGCCCCCGTATTCGGCCGTGGCGATGATCACCGGCGTGTACTCGCAGTCCACATGCAGCTTGTAGGCACCGGTTTGGGCCGCATTCTTTTCTCTGACCGCAATATAATACACCCCCGGGCTGACCGTCTGAACGATCTGAAATTGCTTATCGCCCGCGCTGTCATCATCGGTGGTCAGCACGTTGCCGGATTCATCCAGCAATGTCCCGTTGGGGTCACTGCCGTCGGTGGTGTAAGCCGTCAGGATCCCGGTGCCCCAGAACACGACCTTGAAATAGTCCACATCGCCGCCGGAATTGATCTTGCCGTCGGTGCTGCTGGCGCAATCAACGGCGGTGGCCTCTTCCATTTCGTCACCGTGATCATCATCGCCGCACTCCACATGCAGGTCATAGCTGCCGGTGCCGGCGGCCGAGGCGTGGCGCACCTGCACATAATAGGTGCCGGCCGCCACCGTCTGGGAGATGTTGAAGTTGCCGTCGACCGTGTCATCCTGCGCGATTTCGACACAGCTGGCGTCATACAGATGCCCGTAGGTGTCCGTGGTCCCGGCGCTGTAAACCTTGAGCCAGGCCGGGTCCGCCAGGGTCACCGCGTAGGAATGCCACTCACCGGCCGCCGCGATTGAAGCTGCCGTTACCGTCGGCCCGGT
>CACVKW010001041.1 GCA_902749685.1 Olavius sp. associated proteobacterium Delta 1
GATATCTAACAGGACACTATCGGTGAATTTCAACGACATCCAGTATCCAGAAACCAGAATCCAGGATCAGTCAATACTTTCAATGGTCTTCATTGCAGCGGC
>CACVKW010001042.1 GCA_902749685.1 Olavius sp. associated proteobacterium Delta 1
ATCGGGGCGACTCCTGTCCTCAATAATAGGTGAAGGTGATTGGTCATAAACGCCCACGCAAAACAGGCAGTTTTACTGTCTGACAGGATACCGCCAAGCTGATCCAAAAAATCATCACGGTCGCAATCATCGAAAAAAATCTTTCTTCGATTAATCCCCCTCACAATGATATGGTGCAGCGCTCCAGGGGCGTACGTCTTCGCTGAAGCTACGCCGCACAGGTCTATGCGGGCTTTTCGAGGCATGTCCAGTATGTATCAAATAAATCCAATTTTGTAAACCGTATATCCGAGGAACGTCCCCTATATCCCTAAACCGTAAATCCGAGGAACGTCCCCTATTTCCCCTGATAATTACTTTTAACAGCATCTTCATAATCATTAATTTTATCTGGCTTATATAGAATTGTCATAGCCCTAACTTTCGCATAAGTGCGCAAATCTACTTTCTGCTTGGGATTTTTCAACTTTCTTATCTTCATGAAGCACAAATAGCCAAAGTATGTGTTGTTAAGTGCCTCGCCTGCTAAGAGGTCGTCATATTCTATTTCTTGCTTCATGAAAAGCTTCTTCTGCCTGGCTTTTGCTACATGACCATTTGAAGAAAAATACATTCTATAAAACAAGTTTCTCTCTAAGATTGACTTTTCTGATATATAATCATTGTAGACTCCGTCAGCAAATTCACCTCTTTTTCTCTCGTAGAGAATGCCGTGTGAATCAAAAAGTAATTTTTGAATACTAATTTGTAAGTTATCGTTCGCGAATTTGTCTGCATTAATTACCGGTGTTTGCTGATTTGTAGCATTTGATATTTCCTTTATAAGCTCTATTTTACTATAATGATCTGTATTCTCTATAAGTGTTATAATTTTTATTAAAACTTCTTTGCTTTGAAAAATTGTCTCAACATCATTTCCTGAGTGTTTTTCATAAATCCTACTTAAAGTATATGATGTCTGTCCACCATTTATAATTTGCGGATTTTTTACAATAAGCTGTGCCTTGTTTTTTTGGCCAATTTTTTCATTTATGTAGGTCTCATCAGACAATAAAGTTACTCCATTGTTAAATAAAGCGAATTCATTCGTTGCGTTATCGATTATCGTGCTTTTTATGGAATTATTAACTTTTTTCCCCTCATGGCCTAAATAGCTTCTTGGATTGTATTTTAGTATTGAATTTTTATACTTCAACATAATTCTACCCAGCTCTATAGCTGGTACAAACAGCACTGTAATTTCGCACTCACCTTTTTTTGTGGTAACTGTATAACTTATTTTGCTTCCAGCATTCTTGTTGCTTAAGTCGATGTTAATGGATAAATCTGATGCGCTATAGTAGGTTCCACTTATCACCGGAAAAACCAAATCGTTATAGCACTTTTCATGGTCAAAAACTGTACAAGCAAAACCTTCAGTTAGCTTTCTTAGAGAGCTCAGTGATACCCCTTTTAGATTAGCCAACAACACAACTTGGTACGAGTATCGTGCTATATCATCTATTGACGAAATTTCTCGTTGTAATTGCTTGATTTTGCCGTTATATAAATTTTGGTTTTCATCATATTCTTCACCGTCGAGTATCCTGTTAATGTCCATTGCAAGGATTTCAGATAAGTCAATTTGTTTATTTTCAAAATTCGTATCATTTGTTCTAAATTTTGATTGAATAAAATATCATTGCTGTCCAAAATAATTTGAAAATCAAATACTGCCTTTAATAAAAACAGGCAGTTATAAACGGGAAATTAGTGATTTAGAAATCAGGTTG
>CACVKW010001043.1 GCA_902749685.1 Olavius sp. associated proteobacterium Delta 1
ATTAACAACCACCCTACATACAAGGAGGATTTTTTTCAATGACTCGTTTTACAACTCATTATATGACTCATTCTAAACTCGTTTTTGGACAAGAGTGTAATAAAATATTTAATAGCCCAACTTTTTTAAAAACAAAAACCTCACTTTGGCTCTCAACAGATATGCTTCTAAGAACGGAATGGGATCAAATATTTCTTGTAGCAGAAACTGGCCAATGGCTATTGCAAGAAAACATATCGGATTCTATTTCTCAAAGATATGAAAATTGCCCGAATTTAAGTGTTATTATAATAATAGCTGATACCAGTTTTCAACAACAATTAGTTGAACGCTACTCATTTTGTAAGTTTAAATTGTTTAAGTTGAATTGGTGGGAACATAACAGACACTTTACTATTTTTCTACGATCCAATGATCCTATTTCTTGTATCTATTTTTCTCGTAGACTTAAATCTCAGCATATTACCCCCTTGCTTTTGAACCGAGAAGATTCCTTAAAAGCATTAAATATTTTCTGTGTCTATCACCAGAAAACACTAAATAGCGAAACTAGAATTATTGATAATTCTTTAGTTAAGCAGCCAAAGTTGTATGTTGATAAATATTTTGGTGATTAAGAATAAAAATTAATCGATTTTTTAACAAACAAAATTCATTAAGACACGCACTGGCTCATTGCTCTATAAATGCTTGTGATTTCTAATTAGATTTCAGATATCTCCACCATATCTGAAAAATATTCAGCTTCTCAAAATGGTAGATACTGTAAACTTATTTTTTCAAGCGAAAAATCGCATTTACTTCGATGAAAAACAAAAGGTAACCGCCTAAGAGCGAGGAGATATCCAAATTATATCCCAAATGAAAAGGGCGATTATGGAATCCACAATCCGCCATTTTACATTTTCAAAAGCCCGTTTTTATAATTACGATTTGACGGATATTTCCCTGATAAGATAGGGTACGTGTATTCAAATTGTATCTGCATTAGTTGAACAAGTATTAATAGTTGGGGAGATGGCAAGATAAATCCTAATTTCTTTTATTATTGATTGAAGGGGGTGCGGTGGGTAACAAGAAAAAGAGTCCTAAAGTATTTATTAGCTATGCACACGGATCAGAAAATCATAATAAATGGGTAGAAAATCTCGCCAAGGAACTCAGAATTTATAATATTGATTCGAAGATTGATATCTGGGACCTTAAACCTGGACAGGACATTGGATCATTCATTGAAAAAATGATAGATGAAGCAGATTTTGTAATTAATGTATGTACTCCTGAATATGCGAAAAAATCAAATGAATTAGATGCTGGCGTCGGGTATGAGAAAGGTGTACTTTCTGCTGAAATGTTACGAAAGAGTAATGTTAAACGGAAATGTATTCCCATAATTCGACAGGGCACATCTGGCAAATCATTACCAAGGTATTTAGCAGGAAAGTTTGCTCTAGATTTTAAATCTACCAAAAAGTTTAATGCCTCCCTTGATAAATTGCAACGTTCAATTCGCGGAATATCCCCTAAAGGCAAACCGCCATTAGGTGGAGCTCCAGATTTAAATCAAAAAGATATTGTTGATTACATAGCTAAAAGCACTGGCATACCAATAAAAGAAGTAAGGCCTGTTTTAAAGGCAGCACTTGATACTGTCGCAGCAGAATTAAAGAAAGTTGAGAACAAAAAAGTTGAGTTATCTGACTTGGGGACGTTCAAAAAATCTAAGTCTAAAATAAAATTTATTCCTGGAAAGCTTTTGGAAGACGATGAGGATTAAGATCTCAAATAAATAAAAAATTCAAATATTATTGAATGATGATTCAAAATTTTTGGACGTGTAATGACTTTTATAATATAGTACATAATTTTACTTTAAATTAAACCTCGTTAAGTATAACTACATAGAAGGGAAAAACACTATTATGACAAAACAAGAACTTATAGAGAAAATGGCCAAAGATGCAATGGTATCAAACGTCGCGGCTGGAGCGGTACTTGATTCATTCATGGCATGCGTTACCAAAGCTTTGAAAAAGAAAGACGGGAAGGTTACGCTGGTAGGATTTGGTACGTTTCAGAAAACACGTCAAAAAGCACGCAAAGGCCGCAATCCCCAAACAGGTGAACCGATCAAAATTAAGGCCAGAAATGTTGTGAAATTTAAGGCCGGTAGAAAACTCAAAGAATGTGTATAAAGAGCTGACTATTGATCGCAAGTAGCAGCCCAAACTAATAGAGATAAGCTACTGATACTTCCAACAAAGCTGGAATATTTATATGCCCTGAAAATTTATGATTTCCTCAATCCCAGCTAATCAGGCATGGCAGACGATAGCTGCTATCTATCTCAGGCGTCAACACCACTGGAATCCCTGAGATATACCAAAATTATCTGACAGTTTCTTATAGAAACTGATAGTTGGGCTTCTGGCAAGATAAGTGCAATTGGAGAAAACCGGAAATTATTTCGCATGCTAACTAACTTTGGATCTTGAGTAGAATTTAGTAATGCAAGTTATGTTGTTAGTTTGGTTTTGTTGTGTGTTTTTTTCTTTTCTACTTCTCCAAAAAAAGAATTCCAAATATATATTCTTTCACTCTTGTCCAAAAACGGGTTTAGAATGAGTCATAAAGTGAGTAATAATACGAGTCATTGAAAAAAATCCTCCTTATATGTAGGGTGGTTGTTA
>CACVKW010001044.1 GCA_902749685.1 Olavius sp. associated proteobacterium Delta 1
CATTGATTTAAAGAAAAACGGCAAAGGCTACTTTGGGCTTTGTCCTTTCCATGACGACACCAATCCTTCCTTATCGGTCAACCCATCAACGAATCTATGACAGTGCTTCGGCTGCGGTGCCGGCGGTGACGTGATCCGCTTTGTGGAACTCATCGACAACGTGCCTTTCCCTGATGCGGTGAATAAGCTCAATGCTGAAGGCCCGAAGTCGCAGATCCGCCGTCATTCTGGTGGACTCAAAGCAAGTCCTAAGACAATCGGTATACGGGTTAACGGGCAAACCGGTTTAACAGTCAAAGAGCGCAAGCTTTTAACGCGTGTCTTTGATTTTTATCACACGGCATTTTACCGTTGAGAAAAAATTCTGTCTGATAAGGACAAAATATGTAACAATGCATCAAATCATGACAGCCCCGCGCTTCGATCCGCAACGGAACCGGGTGGGCGGGCAATAAGATTTAGATTTGTCGAAGATCCCGTCTTCAGCGGGGCTGCGGGCATAAGAGCAGATTCTCATTTGATCCGCAGCCATACCTTGTTAAATATCTTCTGGCAGCAGGCGAGCAGCATGGATCACTGCCACTACGTCGATTTGCTGAGGCTTTATGCGGTAAATAATGCGGTAGGATTTTTTAATCGGCTCACGAATATCATCGGTTTGATATTCCTGAACATTGCGACCGGCTAGCAGCTGGTCGGTGATTTGCTCTGAACGGCGGGTGATTTTATCCCCCCGCCGTTTGGCATAGGTGGGAGAGTTCAAGACAATGTGATCGTAGATGTTGACCCGATGCTCAACAGCGTTTTGTGATCATTGAACCCTCATGCCGGCAAAAGAAAAGTTCTCAGCTTGCGTTCACTGCCAAACGATAGATTACCTGAATTTTGCGCAAATAGCCCCGGTGAAATTCGAGATCAATTTCCCGCAAATGACTTGCAGCGATAATTGTTGCTCAAAAATTCAGGTATTATGTCATGTTGTTTGCATCCTCTGAAATTCTGAAGGATTGCTGATTTTTGCTTTCCAGCCTCTCAGTGGAAAGCAAAAAAAAACATACCCTCAGGATGCTCTGCGTCTTTGCGGTGGATGAAATATATCTATCAATAGCCCCTTTTAGGGCACCATTAAGCTACCCCATTTAGGGGTGGTGGTTAACTTAATTGCCGACCGACTATTAAAGCAGTCGTTTGCTTTGATCAAGGCCAGACCATAGAATTGACATTTTATCCGGATGATGCTTTAATAGTGAATAATATCAAAAACTAACCTCAAAAAGCCGAAGCCAAACACGCATGCAATTCAATATCTTGTGAGAACTTGTGTGCATCATATTCTTAAACTCCAGAAAGACTGCAGACAAATTATGGATGAACTAAGAAAGCTTGAAGAGAAAATTCGCCTGGCAATCCATGAAAAAAATAAATATCTGACGATATTTGAAAGCCTCCCCAACCCGGTTATTTTAGCGGATGAAAAAAATCAGTTTGAATATATGAATCACGCGGCCGCGCTGCTGTTCAAAAATAGCTGTACCTGTGGTGCCCGCTTTCTCTACCAGGCTGACGAAGGGATCGATATATTGAACCACAATTCACCCACCGGGTCAGTCGAATCCTGTTTGCCCTGGCTGGATGACGAATTAGCGGCCTTCACCGGTGGACCGCAAATAACCTGGAGTTTTGAAAAAGCTTTTTCATCGGAAACCGGCAACAGGAACTACGCCGTGCGGTTTTCACGCATGCAGGATATCTCAAGCAAGTTCCTTGGTACGGTCATTATCCTGGAAGATACAACCGAAAAAAAACAGGCCGAAGACGCATTGCGTTTGAGTGAGGAACGGTTTCGATCCATTTTTGAGTCTGCCACAGACTCTATCCTGGTCTGGGACAAAGACTATAACTACCTGTACGCCAACCAGGCGGCAATTGAACATGTCGGTGCCACCCGTGACAAACTGATCGGCAAAAACATACGTGACGGTCTGGCCCACCTGCCGGAATTAATGCGGCTGTGGATGGAGCGGGTCGACAGGGTGTTTGACAGCGGTCAGCCGATGCGGGTTGAGGATGCCGTTGAGGTCGGTACCAAGTTCGTTTACAGCGAGTCGGTCCTATCGCCGATCAAAGATACCTCCGGGAATATGTTCGCCGTCGGTGTCCTTTACCGGGACGTGACCGAGCGCAAGAAAATGGAACGCCGGATTGCGGAAGCACTGGATTTAAACCAGAAAATAATCTCAGCTTCTAGCCTGGGTATTGCCGCCTATCATTCAAACGGCCAGTGTGTGTTTGCAAACGAGTCCGCCGCGCGGATTGTCGGTGCCACAGAAGAACAACTTCTGCAGCAAAATTTTAACCGCATTGGATCCTGGAAAGATTCGAGTCTGCTCAAGGCTGCCCGGGAAGTTCTAGCAGATGGCTATGAAAAACGGCTGGAGATTCATACGGTCAGCTCATTCGAAAAAGATATCTGGCTGGATTGCAAGCTTACCGTTTTTACCACGGCGGGTGATTCACATCTTCTGCTGATTTTCGATGACATTACCGATCGCAAGGAAATGGAAAACAGGCTCAGACAGCAAAATGACGCGCTCGAGGACAGCAACCAGGAACTCGAACGCGCCAACCGCCAGATTATCAAACAGCAGAAGGCGATTATCGAGGAAGAGCGCCTGAAGGTGCTGCTGCAAATGGCCGGCGCTACGGCCCATGAACTAAACCAGCCGCTGATGGCGCTTTTAGGCTATATCGAATTGATGGCCATGGACCGGGATGATCCTGAAAAGGTGGGAAAATACAGTCAACAAATCGAAGATGCCGGCCGGCGTATCGCAGAAATTGTGAAGAAAATCCAAACTATCCGGCACGATGAGATCAAACACTACGCCGGTGAAACCAAAATTTTGAATCTGGATAAACCCATCAGTATCTTGTCCGTCGAGGATAATGATCTGGATTACCAAAAAATTAAAACCACCATTGGTCACCAGAAACAGATTCAAATAGAGCGCGCAGAGGACATTGACATCGGCTTTGAACTGCTGGAAGAGAAATCTTATGATCTGATATTTGTCGATTATGCCCTCCCATCCGGCAATGCTCTCGATTTTATCGCCAAGATGGAAGAAAAGCAGCTGGAAATTCCGGTGGTCGTTATCACCGGCAAAGGCGATGAAATGATCGCATCGCAGGTCATCCAGAGCGGGGCCTACGATTATCTGCCGAAATCCAAAATCAGCAGTAAAGCGCTGGCCAGAATTATCCATAACACTCTGGAAAAATTCAGAATGAAATCCGAGATTAAACAGGCCATGGAAAAAATGGCTGAATTATCAACCAAAGACGAATTAACCGATCTCTACAATCGACGGTATTTTATGGAATCTGCCGAGCGCGAGGTTGCCGGCACTGCAAGGTATGGACAGGATCTTAGCCTTTTAATGCTGGATCTCGATTTTTTTAAACAAATCAATGATAGCCACGGTCATCCGGCCGGTGACGCGGTCCTGAAACAGACGGCCTTGCTGCTGAAAAAGAGTATTCGCCGATACGATGTGGCCTGCCGATACGGTGGCGAAGAGTTAGCCGTGATCATGCCCAATACCGGCCTAGCAGATGCTCGGATCTTTTGTGAGAGACTAAGACAAAAAATAGAGAATACGACGGTTCGTTATGGTACAAAAAAAATTCAATTTACTGTTAGTATCGGCCTGGCGCAGTTCTTACCTGAAAGCGATAAATCAATTCTCCATCTGATCAAGCGGGCTGATGACGGGCTTTATGCCGCGAAACAGCAGGGTCGCAACCGAGTGATTGCAGTTGATGATAATGCTTTGCAGGCAGCCGCTGACGGATAGTAGAATCTTATATCACAATTAATCCGCATCAAACGTTCAACTTGCCTTTGGCGATTTGCTCGAGAATCCAGGGCGTCTTCGAGAACAGGGGACAGTTGAATCCCAGCAATTTATTTTCTTCCGGTTTATTTGATTTTTCAATAACGAGCATTATTATATCTGCAGTGTATTCATGTGTAAACCATTAGCGATATTGCCCTAGACAGGCTTCTGCTGTTTGCAAAATTCAAGATCAAAGAACATCCGACAGGGGGGAGATAAATTGAGGAGGTACTGCAAGACATGGTCGATATTTATATTATGCTTCTTTGGCATGGGTCTACTGGGGGGAGTCGGTGCCCTGGCTGCTGAGAAACCGGCTGATGATGCCAAGGCCTTTCCGCGCAGCCTTGAAAGTTATAATGATTCAGAGGTTAAAGGCATCGGCGCCATTCTGAAAAACCGCATTATGCAGGAACCTTTCAACCTGATTGCCACGCTTATTTTCTTCTTTGCCATCATCCACACCTTTCTTACCAGCAAATTTACAGCCATCTCCCACAAGTGGGAGCACGAGCACGATGAGAAAAAGAAGCAGGGCCTGGCGGATCGGCACTCCGTGCATCACGGGGCTGAGTTATTTCATTTTCTCGGTGAGGTGGAGGCGGTTTTCGGAATCTGGGTGATTGCCCTGTCAGGTGCTATATTTGCTTTTTACGACTGGAAAACTGTAGTTAACTATATTAGTTACCACGTTAATTTTACCGAGGCCATGTTCGTGGTGGTGATCATGACCCTGGCATCGACCCGGCCGATTTTGAAACTCACCGAGAACATCATGTGGAAGATTGCCAATCTGCTGGGCGGCACCCTGACGGCCTGGTGGTTTACCATTTTGACCATCGGTCCATTATTGGGGTCTTTGATCACCGAACCGGCGGCCATGACCATTTCTGCGCTTTTGCTGGGCCATAAACTTTATGATTTAGAGCCAAGTGAAAAATTTAAATATGCCACCATCGGCCTGTTGTTCGTCAATATATCTGTGGGCGGCACCCTGACCCATTTTGCCGCGCCGCCGGTGTTGATGGTGGCCGGTCCCTGGGAATGGGGCATCAGCCACATGGCTGTCAACTTCGGCTGGAAGGCCCTGATGGGCATTCTTATCTCCAATGGGGTTTACTATGCTTTTTTCCGCAAGGAATTGGCGCAACTGCAGGAAAGCTACCTGCTGCGAAGCATCAAAGAAGAAATCCGCAAAAAGTATTTGGTCCGCCAGGAACTCGATCAAGAATTTGAAAAAATTGCATCGGCTGTAGATGTAGAAGTCGGTTTCAGACAGATATTCGAGCAGCAGATTGAAAAAATCATGCCGCAAATCAAAAAGCGGCTGGGTGATCGACTGAGTGAAAAATACCTGTCCAGCATCGTCAATGAGGGCGTTGATAAGGGCCTGTTGCAGGCTGCTTTTGACAAGCGTTTTGAAGAAATCAAATTGTCAAAAATGCGCGAATCTCTGCCCGGTTTGCTGCCCGTGCATGAACGCCCACATTATAAGGATCCGGATTGGGATGAGCGTGATGACCCGGTGCCCGTCTGGGTGACGATTGTTCATGCGGTGTTTATGGCCTGGACGATTGTCAATGCGCACCATCCGGAAATGTTTATCCCCGGTATGCTTTTTTTCCTGGGATTTGCCCAGGTGACCTCTCCTTTTCAAAACCGAATCGATTTGAAACCGGCACTGCTGGTCGGATTTTTTCTGGGCGGGCTCGTAATTCACGGCGGGGTCCAGGGTTGGTGGATTGCACCGGTTCTGGGCAATTTGACAGATATTCCGCTGATGCTGGTGGCCACTGTGTTAACCGCATTCAACGATAACGCCGCGATTACCTATTTGAGCACGCTGGTGCCGGGATTCACCGACAACCTTAAGTATGCCGTGGTGGCCGGGGCAGTGGCCGGTGGTGGGCTGACCGTGATTGCCAATGCGCCCAACCCGGCCGGTCAGTCGATTCTCAAAAAGTATTTTGAAAACGGCGTTTCGCCGATCGGTCTGCTAAAAGCGGCCTTTGTCCCGACGCTTATCGTCTGGCTGTGTTTTTTGATATTTCGCTAAAGCGGGCCGCTGAATTTTCCTTGAGATCAAATGGAGGGCAGCCGATTATTATCGCTCTTACTATTTTCTTGCCGCAAATGCTTCGCGATACCAACAATTACTACACTTATTCCTGAAAAACTAAAAATATTTATATCGAAACGGATTCCCACCTCTTTTTCCTGGATAAGATCTTGAGTTTCCTGGTTTTCTGCTCAAGTTTATCAGTCCTCTGGCCGATAATTTAATTTAGAGGATGTCTTCGCTGGTTGATGAGATCACACTCACCAGCATTCCAGGATATTTCTGTGCAATGAGGATGATAATATGGGACCCAAGCAAAGCAATTCCAATGCTATCTCTTTGATGACGGCTGTTAATTGTTCTGAAATGAAGATCAGCACTAATCCGGTGGAAACTTTAGTCGCTTTTTCCATCGGATCGGGTATGGGAGTGACCGCACATGATCCTGTCTGCGGTGTCGGCGGGATATTGAATTTTATGTTACCAGACTCCAGCAGCGCCAATGGCGTAAATCCGGAGAGGGTTCCCTTTATGTTTGCCGATACCGGTATACCGGCTTTTCTTGAAGCTCTGTATGCGCAGGATGCGCAACCCGGCAGGTTAAAAGTTGTCATTGCCGGCGGCGCTCACATTCTGGATCAGGCGAACGCTTATAACATCGGGCTAAAAAATATCGAGGCGCTCAAAGCCCGTTTCAATGCTTACAATTTAAGGATTCATCATGAAAACACCGGCGGCAGCAACAGCAGAACCCTGAGCCTGGAAATCGGGAGTGGTTGCAGCTCTATTAAGATTTTCGGCGAACGGGAGGAGAAGGTATGACCGATCTCAAAGACATCGTGGGGCAGATCGACCAGCTTGAACCCATCCCGCCGATTGCCGGCCAGATAATGGCCTTGGCCGAGGAGCCCGACAGTTCGCTGTCTGAAATAGCCGAACTTATTCTCAACGACCCGGCCATAACAGCCAATTTGCTCAAAACCTGCAATTCTGCATACTTTGGACTTAACCGAAAGGTGGATTCCGTGCGGGATGCAATTGGTTTCGTCGGGCTGGATCATATCGTCCGACTGGTGATGCTCAACAGTGTTTCGAAAAATTTTAACAAGCAATCCCAGGGTTACGGTTTAGGCGAAGGCGAACTCTGGCGTCATGCGGTAACATCGGCCCATGTTGCAAAAATTTTAGCCGGCAAATTCGGCAGATCTCGACATAAGCATCTCATCTATACCGCCGCTCTGCTAAAAGATATCGGCAAATTGATTCTGGGGCGGTTTGTTGCATTTTCTTTTGAAGAAATAAATATCCTGGTAAATTCAAAAGGATATAGTTTCAACGATGCCGAGAAGAAAATTATCGGTATGAATCACGAAGAAATAGGCGCGATGGTGGGGAAACAATGGTGCTTTAGTGATAAGTTGATTTTCATCATTGGCCACCATCATTTATCAAATGAAACGGCCAGGGAAGATCTGGAAACTTCTCTGGTATACCTGGCCGACATCATCTGTATGATGATGGGCGTCTGTACCGGAGCAGATGGGCTGTCCTATAGATTTTACGGTGATGTGTTAAAACGTATGGATCTGACCGAAAAAGATCTGCAGGCAATTATTGCAGAAACCGGTGAAAATCAGCAAAAGATTGAACATTTGTTAAATTTGATTTGAGGAGGTTCTGTCATGGATATTGTCATCGGGCGTACCGCTTACGTTAACCGGGACGGGGCTAATAATAGAGATCCGTCTCACGCCGCTAAAAAGAAAAAAAAAGAGGACCGGCGCAAAAACAAACAGGATCGGCGTAAAAGTGTCAGAGACGGGGTTGTCGTAACGCTATCGACTAAAACAGACCGGCGATCTCCTAGAGACAGACGTAGAATAAATCAGGATCTATACTAGGTTATCCTGAACTTAGCCGCTTTACAGTTTTACTTCTTGCTTTCGATGAATTTTAGAATAATATTTTCCTGATCGGGTGGCAAATCGTAAAATTTTACCCCAATGCCCCTGGGGCCACTTCTGGCAATACGTCCATTGAGCTGAAAGGCTTGATCATAGTTTGGTATATTAAAGGCCATAACAATTTTTTGACCAATTGGAAACAGGTCATTCGATTCGATGAAAACCCCCACCTCGCTGATGTCGATAATGTTGCTTTTAAAGGAACGATCCTCAATCTTACATTTTACCGCAATTAAGCAAATTTTACGGGGATTTTCCCGCATAAAAGATTCATCATCGTCCAAATTAACTGTTTTAAGCGGCTCATATTCATAGGAATTTCCTGCCAACTGCATTATAAGCTGCGTCTTTTCATCTTCAGACAGATCAATAATAAGCTTAAACAGCTCGGCATTGATGTTATCCTTGACCAATTCCTTATAGAGAATGAACTGCTTTTCATGCGAAAGATCATTTATGGAATTGAAAAGACGGGCGGTGACTGTAAAACTGCCATTTTGCGAATCCAAAACGATTATTCCTTTCGGAAGCGGTGCGAACTAACGCTGCGCCTGTTGAAACAGCTTCACTAAATCCAGTTTGTTAACCATATCGGTCATCAACTCACCCAGCACTTTTTCAGCGTCGCTTTTCCCCATCACTTTCAATCGTTCCGCGCTGCCATTGACCGATTCCATGGCAAGAAGCCTGCTATTTTTTAACAGATTAGCCTGATAGCTCATATTGATAATCCATTTGCTTCCGGCCAGATCGAGTTTGAATTCCTTCAGTTTAATTTCGAGCTCATATTCGGATTTGTTGGCGGACGGAGATACCTGCACCTGCAAGCCCAGGTTATTCAATCTTTGTTTGAAAATTTCAGCAATGAGGGCATCAACGGCATAGACACCGAGCAAATTACCGGACCCGTCTTCTTTTAGAACTACCAATGAGTAAGTCTCGTTAAACTCACGAAAAGATTTTTTGGCACTTTCACTTAAGAAGGTTTGAGTCTCCCTGATGTCGGCAATTACCAGTGACACCTCTTTGCCCGCCAGAGTATCAGTTGGCTGCGGCAGCTGATAGTAAACGATTAAAAATGGTTTGGAAGAACAGGCACCGGTTAAAATCAGCAGGATAATGGCTGCAGCACTTAACATGGCAGGCTTGCTGGGCTTCATTAGATTCATCTCCCTCTTCACCCCATACGACTGATCCGAGGATGAAATTGATGGTCGATATTATCCACCACCCACAGGCGGAAAGATACCGACCCGTTCCCCCCCTCCCAGGGTGGAAGTAAGTTCCGCTTTAACACCATTGATAAAAACGAGTTTCGCTTTTTCGCGGGGCACTTTAATCTGCTCCAGCAGATCGAAAATACTTATCCCCTGATCAATAATGTAATTATCAGCCGATGGCGGCGTAAATTCGTGCAAAGTAGCAAATAGTTTGAGTTGAATTTGTGATTTCATTTTCTTTTACATTGGGTTCTTTAGATTTTTTGGTGTGGATTCTGAGCAACACCGAATAGACGGACCGTATATGGCTAAACTTTAGGCTCAATATGCTTGAAAGTCAAGGGATAGTGAGGTATTCTGCTTTTAAAGGCTGCAATTACTTTCGTGGAATTGTGTGTATATGGAGAAAATATGAATGTTGATTTTAAAAAGGCTTTGGTAACGGGCGGGGCCGGTTTTATCGGCTCGCACCTGGTTGAGGCCCTGGCGGCTGCCGGATGTGAGGTGGCGGTACTGGACAACCTTTCCGGCGGTCATCTTTCGAATTTAGAATCCGTGAAATCGCGTATTTCATTCTATGAGAATGATATCAGACAGTTAGATGCTTTGGAGCAATCCGCGGCGGACTGTGATATCATTTTTCATCTGGCGGCAGTGGTGGCGGTGCAGCAGACCATAGACGATCCGATTAGTTCCACTATGGTAAATAATATCGGAACGTTAAACGTTTTGGAAGCTGCCCGCAAAACGAATGTGCGGCGCGTAGTCCTCGCCAGTTCCTGTGCCGTCTACGGTGATGATCCCCGGTTGCCGAAAGACGAATCGATGACACCGATGCCGACCAGCCCCTATGCGGTTCACAAATTGTCGGCTGAACATTATCTAAGGGTATATGGCGAGCTTTTCGGCCTTAAAAACGTGAGTCTTAGATTTTTTAACGTATTCGGACCGCGACAGGATCCTTCCTCCCCTTATTCGGGGGTCATCTCGATCTTTATGAGCAAAGCGGCCTCGCATCAGGCGCCGGTGATATATGGCGATGGCAACCAAACTCGAGATTTTATTTATGTTAAAAATGTGGTCAAAGCGCTTTTGCAGGCCGGCCAAACCGATCAAAAAACCGGTGATGTTTTTAACATCGGCAGCGGTAGTCGGATCTCGATTAACCGACTCTGGGAACTGATTGCTTCATTAAACGGTCAACAATCGGAACCGGTATATCATTCGGCAAGAGGCGGCGATATCCTGCACTCTGTCGGGAATATTGATAAGGCGCGTTCCATTCTCAATTTCACTAACGAATTCTCATTGGAGCAAGGGCTTGAGTTGACGCTGGAATGGTATCGCGGGCAGATGGGTGAAGTCGGAAGTGGGAATGGGGAAGTGTGAAAACGGAAATCGGAAAAGGAAATGCGGCAGTCGGAAAGCGGGAAATGGAATTGGGAGGCAAGAAAGCCGAGAGAAAATGAGGAATAATTATGGAATTTGAATTTAAAAATGCCCTGGTGACCGGGGCTGCCGGCTTTATCGGATTTCATCTGTGTCAGCAACTTTTGAAGGGCGATGTCCAAATTACCGGTATCGATAATCTCAGTCCTTACTATGACGTTGGACTGAAAAAAGATCGCCTGAATAATATTTTGTCGGCCCCGAATTTCAAATTTATAAAAATGGATATGGCCGATCGATCCGACATGCAGGATCTGTTTGACAACAACCAATTCGATGTTGTGGTCAATCTGGCAGCCCAGGCGGGGGTCAGATACTCGATAGAGAACCCCTACGCATATGTGGATGCCAATTTGGTGGGATTTGTCAACATTCTTGAAGGCTGCCGCCACAGTGGGGTTAAGCACCTGGTATTTGCATCATCCAGTTCGGTGTATGGTGCCAATACTAAAATGCCGTTTTCTATTCATCATAATGTCGATCATCCGGTTTCGCTGTATGCCGCTACCAAAAAAGCCAATGAACTCCTAGCTCACAGCTACGGCCATTTATACGGGCTTTGCTGCACGGGGCTGCGGTTTTTCACTGTCTATGGACCCTGGGGGCGTCCGGATATGGCACTCTTTTTGTTTACCAAAGCGATTCTGGAAGATAAGCCGATCAAGGTATTTAACCACGGTAAAATGCAGCGGGATTTTACCTATATAGACGATATCATCGAAGGCGTTATCCGGGTTATGGGCCGGCTGCCGGAACCCGATCCTGCGTGGCGGGGCGACAAGCCGGATCCGGGAACTTCATATGTGCCATATAAAATTTATAACATTGGCAACAATAACCCGGTGGAGCTGATTGAATTTATCGAAGTAATTGAAAAAACGTTAAAACGAGAAGCCAACAAAGAGTATCTCGACCTTCAACCCGGCGATGTGCCTGCCACCTACGCCGATGTGGATGACCTGATGGCCGATGTCGGATTTAAACCCCAAACCCCGATCACGACCGGGATTCAGCAATTTGTCGAGTGGTATAAACTATACTATGACATTAATTAAAGAAATATATTTTATTATAAATAATATTATATTTATTTAAAATAAAATTTTTATAAATAATATTGAAAATAATTATTAATATATTTCTTTATATAGATAGATATATATTCAAGCAGGGGATTTGACCGGAAGCTGAAAACTGAAGGTGGTGCCCGTGCCCAGAGCACTGGCGACATCGATGGATCGGTCGTGCAATTCGAGAATTTTTTTGGTAATCGCCAGTCCCAGGCCGGAATGCCCCTGCTCGGACTTGCGGCTCTTTTCCAGCTGATAAAAGCGGTTGAAAATCTGGGATAGATCTTGGGTGGGAATACCATGGCCGGTGTCGCTGACCTGGACGGCAACATTCTCCTGTTGAGGTTTGAGAAGCAGGCGGACGGAACCGCCCGGAGGCGTGTTGCGCACGGCATTTTCAATCAGGTTTTCCAGGACGCGTTCTATTAACCCAATATCGGCATTTACGAAGGGCAGGTTATTTTCACATGTTGTCGAAAGGGTAATCTGCTTATCGCTTGCCATTATTTGGAATTTTTGGACCACATCCTGCACCAGCTCACTCAAATTGAATGGTTCGCGTTCTGCGCGTATATCATAGGAATCGAGTTTGGCGAGTTCCAAAAGTTCACTCACCAGTTTGCTGAGCCGTTCACAATGTTTGATGGCGGTCTCCAGATAGCTGCGACGCGTCGGCGGGTCGAGGTCGTCTTCTTTGAGAAGCATGGTTTCAATATAGCCCTGCAGCGTTGCCAGAGGGGTGCGCAGATCATGGGATACATTGGCGATCAGCTCGCGACGCATCGTATCGGATCGGTGCAATTGATCCAGCTGATCTTCGATGCGGGCCGACATCTCTGTGAAGGCCAATTCCAGCCGATCAATGTCATCCGTACCATGGCGGCGTTTAGGTCGGGGAAGTTTCATCGGCTGATGGCCGGTGCCGCTTCTAAATGCGTCCATGGCATTTGCCAGACGTTTGAGCCTTCCGGTCAGTGATGCAAATAATACCAGACCGGCGATCAAGGCAAAAAACAGGCTGGCAAAAATCATCCAGGCACTTAACTGCAGTATGTAGCTTGCCTTTAACTTCTGCACGACGCTATCGTAGGTTTCACCGCCCAGGATTACATACAGGTAGCCTTGCAACTGGCCTTGCTCGGGAATTCGTGCGACGGTGAAAACTTTTTTGCCGCCGGGATCTCGTGGATCATCCCCCCGTAAGGGGATGGTGACATCTTTTTCAAGCATATCCCGGATCGGCTCCAGGTCCACCCGGCTGCGTTTGACCTTGCCGGGGGAAGCCGAAAATTCCAGAATATTCCCCCGGGCATCCAGCAGATAGACTTCGATACTCGGATTGATCACCATGAGCATATGGAAGATGTCGGCCAGGGCTTCCTGGTTGACCCGGTTTTCCTGCATTAATATTTTTTCGGCGACTATCTGCGCTGCCAATCGGCGATTGAGTCGCTGGTTGACCTCCTGCTGGTACATTTCGGTGGAAAATAAGGTCACGATAATAATTGCCAGGCCCACCAGGCAAAACAGGCCGGTCAAAACGGCCGCTAGTTTCGAGTATAATGATCTAAACATTTTAATACAGACCTCATCATTCAGCTTGACAAAATGATTGTGAACCCCCAACTATCGCTTAATTGCATGAAAATCGGACATTGGCCCAATTTAGGAACTAAGGGATTGAAGGATTTAGGAATTGATGGAATTTTGTCTATTTTAGTTTATTGATATTATCCCTCAATCCCCCAATTCCTCAATCCCCCAATGCCTCAATGCCTCAATATTAGGGATCAAACTCTGCAAATTTATAACCGATGCCCCAGACGGTAAGAACATATTCCGGTTGGGCCGGATTTTTTTCAATCTTGGCCCGCAGTCGGTTAATGTGAGAGTTGACCGTGTGCTCATAGCCATCGTGGCCATAGCCCCAGACTGTGTCCAACAGCTGCGCGCGGGTAAAGACGCGCCCGGCCTGGCGTGCAAAATGCAGCAGCAAATCGAATTCTTTGGCGGTCAGATCGACCGTCTTGTCATTAAGACTCACCTTGCGTCTGTCTGGCTCAATTGTCAGGTCCCCGGCCCGGATGACCGCCGGCCGGTCCGGCCGGTTGTCGGACTGGAGCTTGTCAATGCGCCGAAAAATGGCCTTCACCCGGGCCATAAGCTCCCGGATGCTAAAAGGCTTGGTAACGTAATCATCCGCGCCCATTTCTAGCCCCAGCACGCGATCGAGTTCCGCTGATTTTGACGTCAGCATCAAAATGGCGCTGTAAGCGGGCTGAGCGCGCATGCGCCGGCAAATTTCCAGTCCATCAATCCCGGGCAACATGAGATCCAAAATGATCAGGTCATACGTGTTTTTGGTAATTTGGGTCCAACCTGCAACGCCGTCAAACGCCAGGTCAACGTCATAGGAAAGATCGCTCAGGTGAAGCTCCAGCAGGCGGGCCAGGTCCTTGTTGTCTTCAACCACCAGAATTTTTCGTGGCATGGGTCAAACCTTCCAAAAATAATTTAATATTTTCGATTGGATTTTCAATCTTCAATTCCGGCTTATCCGGGTCAGGCTAATACAATCCTCGAATGACTAATGGTAAAACAATTATCTCCATTTTCAAACCTTAAATAGCGCTTTAACACAACCGATTGAAAGCCTGCATGCCTATAGCATAGGGCGCCAGGGCCTATTCTTCCAGCATCTACCCGCCTTGCGGTTTGCAAGAATTTACATATCTGTGATCAAAATGTTATACTTTTGTTACACTTTTTGGGTGCGGTATGCTTATCTTAATGGCCAGCAATGGCAAATAGGTTCCGGCAGTCGATGACACGCGCCTGAGTGCCAAACGCTTTTTTTTTACAAACCAGGTCTTATATTGTTTTATATCGTATCCGTAAGGAGGCTTTTAAAATGAAATCAATTATCGTTTTGACCATCATATTAATTATGGCCATATTCACTGTCGGCTTTCAGGCGGCAGACAATAAATCTACGAAAAAACAGGCATATGGCAAAGCCGGCAACGAGATGGCGGCCAATCTGAAAACAGCGACATTTGCCGGCGGGTGTTTTTGGTGCGTGGAATCGGACTTCGAAAAGATCGACGGTGTAGTCGAGGCCGTATCCGGCTATACCGGTGGTCAGCGTGAAAATCCGACCTATAAGGAGGTATCGGCCGGAGGAACCGGCCATACCGAAGCCGTGCAGGTGATTTACGATCCGGCCAAAGTTACATACCGGCAGCTCCTGGACGTTTTCTGGCGGCTCATGGATCCCACCGATCCTGACGGATCATTTGTAGACCGCGGCTCGCAGTACCGCTCCGGCATCTTTTACCACGACGACGAGCAACAGCGAATGGCACAGGAATCAAAAATGGTCCTGGAAAAATCCGGTCGATTTAAGCGACCGATCGTAACGGAAATTACAGAGTTAACCCATTTTTACCCGGCTGAAGGGTATCACCAGGATTATTACAAAAAAAATCCATTGCGCTACAAATATTATCGCAGTGGTTCCGGACGCGATAAATTTCTGAAGAAGGCCTGGGCGGATGATAAACAGTCCGTCGTCGGACAGGGCAACAGGAAATATGCCCGGCCCGCCGACGAGGTCCTGCGCCAGAAATTGACCCCGCTGCAATACCAGGTCACCCAGCGCAACGGGACTGAACGGCCCTTTAACAATGAATACTGGAATAATAAAAGAGCCGGGATCTATGTCGACATTGTCTCGGGCGAACCGCTTTTCAGCTCCCGGGACAAGTTTAAATCCGGCACCGGCTGGCCCAGCTACACCCGGCCCCTGGAGCCTGAAAACGTCGTGGAAAAAAAGGACCGCAGCCATTTCATGGTTCGCACCGAAGTTCGCAGCAAACACGGCGAATCCCATCTCGGGCATCTCTTTTCGGACGGTCCGCCACCCACGGGATTGAGGTACTGCATCAACTCAGCATCTCTGCGGTTCATTCCCAGGGAAAATCTTGCAACCGAAGGCTACGGCAAATATGCGGGATTATTTGAAGAGGGAAAGTAATCAAATCGATTTCCGACGGGCTTAAGTCCCGCAAATAATGTCTTGATTATTTGGAAACCCTTGAAAAAGGTGGTACGCCCGGCTGGGTTCGAACCAGCGGCTTTCAGCTCCGGAGGCTGACGCTCTATCCACTGAGCTACGGGCGCATTTCCTAAAACTAAAGACTGAATTCTGAAAAAAGATTAGGTGGAATTTAGTCCAGATGCTCGGTCAAGTCAAGCTGAAAACTGTTATATCATTCCTTTATCGAAAGCCTCTTTCGCTTCCCCGACGACATATAACGAACCGGCGATGCAGATGGCATCGTCGGGCGCACTGGTGTCGATGGCATATTTTACGGCCTTTACGACATCGGGGATAATGGTGCTTTCAAGGCCATATTCACCGGCGACTTCCTGCAATCTTTGAGGATCCAGGGCCCGATCGATTTTGGCCCGGGTTAATACCACCCGGCTTGCCAGTGGAAGCAGGCTGTTTAGCATCACTTTATATGGCTTGTCATCCAGGATTCCAATAACCAGTGTAATATTTGATCCGGCAAGATTCGATGATAAAAACCCGGCCAGGTTACGGGCTGCCGCCTGGTTGTGGGCGCCGTCCATCATGATGAGCGGATTTTCTGATACAGTTTCCAGACGCCCGGGCCAGTGATTGGTCCGCAGGCCTTTCTTGATGTTGGCGAGTTCAAGCCGGGCCTTACGCTCGCTTAAAATCTCGCAGGCCGCCAGCACCAGGGCTGCATTATCCGTCTGGTGGCTGCCCCGCAATGCGGTCTGAAGGTCGTGCCATGTGTTCTTCAGACCGTAGTAGGAAAACGAGCCAGCCTGTTTGCGCCGCACTCTGAAATCACGTCCCAGGCGATAAAGGACTGTGTTTTTTTGGGCGGCGATTTGTTCCACCACTCTACGTGCATCCTTTTGCTTGATTGCGGTGACCACCGGTTTGCACCTTTTGATGATGCCCGCCTTTTCTGTGGCAATCTGGCTCACTGTATCTCCCAGATAATCACGATGCTCGAGTGAAATATTGGTGATAATTGACAACTCGGGCTGAATGACGTTGGTCGCATCTAGGCGTCCGCCCATGCCGGTTTCTACCACCGCCCAATCAACCTGCTGACTGCCGAATTCATACAGCGCCATGGCGGTCGCAAACTCAAAAAAGGTGGGTTCGCGCTTTCCGTGATGCACCTGCCTGACGGCGTTGTAGGCTGCAACGACATTTTTATTTGAAATAGGACGGTTGTTGATCTGGATCCGTTCATTGAAACGGACGAGGTGTGGAGATGTGTAAAGCCCCGTTTTATAGCCGGACTGGTAAAGGATCGAGGCCAAAGACGATGCCACCGAACCTTTCCCGTTGGTTCCGGCAACATGGATACAACCATATTTCTGCTGGGGATTTTCCAGACCTTTTAATATTTTTTTGATGGTTGAGAGACCCAGCTTGATGCCGAATCTTCGAAAACCATACATGGTTTTCAGACAATTTTTATAGGATTTTTCGGGTATCATACGCATAAAAAAACCCGGCGAAAGTAATTATCCTTGCCGGGTTTGTCCTTAATGTAGAAATGACCTTATCTTCTGTGTCTGGCCTTGGCGGCAGCAATCCTCTCTCTTCTCAAAGCTTCGCGCTGTTTACGACGACGAAATTCGCTCGGTTTTTCATAGCTTTTTTTCAATTTCAAACGTTTAAAAAGGCCGTCGTTTTGAATCTTTTTCTTCAAAATGCGCATTGCTTTTTCAATGTCATTGTCTATGACCCTGACTTCAATGTCCTTCAAATACCTCGCCCCCTTCTTGTCCCCGGAGAATAATCCAATGCAAATTACTTCCGATGGTTAATCCATGCTTTTTTATTAAACGCTATCTTTTATCGAATTCTAAAACTATAAGCAAGCAAATTTTAATGTCAAATGAATTTTTTTCCTGAATTTTACATGTAAATCTCACATACTGCGTTCGAAGACAATTACGTTAAATCGATCTCGACCTTTGCTGAAGGCTATTCGGGTGCAAAATTCAGGTACCCGGGGATCCAATTATTCGCTTGACACCCTTTACCCATTCAGCCATACTTTGCCGTCAAAAAAAGAGTTGGGCAATGCCCATCCGCCAGGCGGGTGGGCGCTGGTTTAAATAACGAAAAGGAGGATTACCCATGCGTTTGATTCTGTTAGGCGGACCTGGAGCCGGCAAAGGAACCCAGGCCAATCTCATCAAGGACAAATACCAGATCCCACAGATTTCCACCGGGGACATGTTGCGGGCCGCAGTCAAGGCCGGAACCGAACTGGGCCTCAAGGCCAAAGAGTATATGGATTCAGGAGGCCTGGTGCCCGATGATGTCATCATCGGTTTGGTCAAGGAGCGGATTAAGGAATCGGATTGTGAAAATGGATTTTTATTTGACGGATTTCCACGAACCATTCCCCAGGCCGACGCCATGAAAGAGGCCGGGGTGCCCATCGATGCCGTGGTCGACATCAATGTGCCGGATGAAGAAATCATTAAGCGGATGAGCGGACGGCGTGCCCATCTGGCAAGTGGCAGAACGTATCACATTATTTTTAATCCGCCCAAAGAAGAAGGCCAAGATGATGTCACCGGCGAGCCGCTTGTTCAGCGCGATGACGATAAAGAAGAGACCGTGCGCAAACGACTGGAAGTTTATCATGATCAAACCGAACCATTGATTGATTACTATAAAAACTGGCAAAGCACAGGGGAAGCGGGAGCGCCGCAATATGTCCGGATTGAAGGCGTCGGCCAAGTTGAGGAAATCCGTGACCAAGTATTTTCGGCGCTGGACAATTTAGCTTAAATCGATCAACGATTCTCATTATGAAAAAAAAAGGTCCTGTCTGAATTGAAAGACAGGACCTTTTTGCATCTGTTCGGTACTCGCAACGAATAGTTAAATTAAGAATGTCCGTTTTTCATCTTTTCCCATTCAATGTTCGATGTTAACCCTATAGTTGCATAAAATTTTGAAATCCAACTTCGCTGCTGCAATGAAGACCATTGAAAGTATTGACTGATCCTGGATTCTGGTTTCTGGATA
>CACVKW010001045.1 GCA_902749685.1 Olavius sp. associated proteobacterium Delta 1
GTTTCTTAGGATAGTCACAATTCGGTGGCATATCGGAAGATCATCTTTTCTCCAACGCCACCGCTGTTTACCCCCAATTCCGCATATCCCTAAAACGTTA
>CACVKW010001046.1 GCA_902749685.1 Olavius sp. associated proteobacterium Delta 1
AATTGAAATTATGGGCAAATCTATATTTATCAAGAAAATGCAATATTTAAACGTATTATCAATAGGATAGAAAAACTCACAACATAATAGCAGAAATCATCAAAAAGAAACGGCCCTAACATATTAAATTATATCATTAAGCCGCTTTGCTAAAGTTTTCCGCATTTTGGCCGATTATTACCATAA
>CACVKW010001047.1 GCA_902749685.1 Olavius sp. associated proteobacterium Delta 1
AATGTTTGGCTACTCGACTGTTTTAAGATCTCTGACCCAGGGACAGGCACAGTTCACGATGGAATTCGCCACCTACAAACAAGTGCCGCAAAGCATTGCGGAAGAGCTCGTCAAAAAGTCTGCTGAAGAAAAAAAGAATGTCGCCTAATGACAAAGTCTAAAGGTGTTGAAAATTTGGATTTACCACGAAATTCAGGAAAAGCAATTGACTCTTCTGATCAGAAAGTCGTACGCTGTGCGGAAAAGATTATACCTGAAACCCTTGATACGGTTTCACCTTATCGAAAGCAGACCGAATCGCCGGCCGCATTATTCAAAGACCGGAGAGCCGTCGGTCGGGACGACGCTGCCGGGCCGGCTAAAAAACAGGCCGGCGTTATTTACATCAAAGAAAGGTATTTCACCATGCTCAAAAAAGATCTTATACTGAGAAATCCGTTGCGTGTGATGGGTCATGAAAATGAGGACATTCTGGATGCCGGCGAGTTCGGTGCGGTGCTGGCACGCGCCGGTGTCGGGAAAACAGCGTTTTTGGTCCAGCTCTCGCTGAATGCTCTACTCAGAGGTAAAAACGTGCTTCACATCAGCCTTACCGATCCGGTCAACAAAGTCAGCCTGTGGTATAAAGAAGTCTTCAATTTGATTGCCGAACAGTATCAGGTCGATCAAATCAACCAGCTCTGGGAATCTGTTTTACCGCACCGGTTTATCATGACCTTTCGGGTCGAAGGCTTCAGTGTTCCGAAACTGCAGGAACGACTGGCCGATCTAACCGAACAAAATATCTTCAGGCCGCAGATGATTATCGTCGATGGGTTTCCGTTTGATGAAACCGTTCATCAATCATTAAGCGAATTCAAAGATATGGTCGGCGAACAGGGAATGCACTCCTGGTTTACGGTGCGCACCCATCGTCATCAGGAGCCTGAAGCTGATGGAACGCCTCTGCAGCTGGCACATGTTTCCGATTTGTTCGAAATCGCCATTCAGCTTTTACCGGTGGGCAAAGAGATTCATGTGAAAGCGCTGAAAGGCGGCGATTCATTTTCAAAGCACCTTGATTTAAGATTGGATCCTTCCACCATGCTCCTCACCAATCAAAGCTAAACTATCATTGTCGTCCCTAAAAATTAGAAACTGAACTCCTCTCAGAATACCTTAATTCCAAAATCCGCAATCGATTCGACTGAGCTCGTCGCAGGCCAAATTCTAATATATAGGCGTTGTGCATTATCGATACAAAATCATGTCTAAATCGGTATGTTTTTATGACAATCGCGCTAGCTGCCCCCTCCGATAACCATATCCAGGGATTACTTGGCCGTCACGCTCAATGACGCCAAACCGACACCCTGCGGCTGAGTGCATCCGATTTTCTGATGGACAATGCCCACCCCGACCCGGTCACGGCCCGGTGTCAAAACAATAACATTCTGATTATCACCGAGGCTGAATCCACAGCCGATTTGAATACCACGATCAGCACCTTTGCCGACGGTGCTGCCCTGCATGACGGAGACACGGAGGTCTCATCCTGCGGCACGCTGGACGGCAGCACCCTGCTGGATGACCTGACCCATTATGGCTGGCGGGGGACCGATATTTTCGGTGTGGCAAGCACCAATCAAAATATCATGACGCATATTGTCATTGCCGGTACCCCGCGCGCCGCTTTGCGTATCCCCGCTGCGGCACCAACCGCCTTAAATGAAGCCGGCCGGTTTCTGCTGACGGCCAATAGTTTTGTTTCCGACTTAATCACGGTCGATTATGAAATCCCCCAGCCGAACCTGCCCATCAGGATGTCCAAATCAGGCAAGACAAAGTGGGATGAAGTAATAAAATAAATGACCGGTGGGTGAGTTAACAAATACAGCGATTGTCGTAAATAAATTTCAGTGCTCCCGCAGCAGAAAAAAGGCTTGCAGGATACTCCGTTATCCTGCAAGCCTTTTTCGAGTTAATGGAGGCGGCATCCGGATTTGAACCGGAGAATGGAGGTTTTGCAGACCTCTGCCTTACCACTTGGCTATGCCGCCATAAAAAAAAATGGAGCGGGAAACGGGATTTGAACCCGCGACTTCGACCTTGGCAAGGTCGCACTCTACCACTGAGTTATTCCCGCCCAGCTGAACTATATCAGATATCTATATATTAAGTTTTTGTCAACAAAAAACAATGGGTTGTTGTAAATAAAATTGGTAGCCGTTCCCGGTTCAACGGTTCAAGCTTTAAGCAGTTTTCTGAATTTGAAAAAATAGTCCGCACCGGACCAGATGGTAAAAATCAGGGCCCCCCACAGAAAGAAATTCCCGATCGCCTGGGGATTCAGCCCCCAAAACGGATAATGGATTAGCAGCGGAATGACGGCGGCGATTTGAAAACCGGTTTTATACTTGCCCAGATTGGAGGCCGACACATCTTCTTTGTGTTCGGCGATAATATTGCGCAACCCCGTCACGGCAATTTCACGGCCAATGATGATGCAGACGATCCAGGCCGGCACCCACCCCAGAGAGGCCAACATGATAAATGCCGATGATACTAAAAGTTTGTCCGCCACCGGATCCATTACTTTGCCGAGATTTGATACCAACCCCCTGGTTCTGGCGATATATCCGTCCAGGTAATCGGTAATTGCAGCGGCACTGAACAAGATCGCGGCCACCCACGTGCAAACCCGATTGGGGAACATCATTAGGATTACTATGATCGGTACGGCAATGACTCTAAACAGCGTCAGTGTGTTGGGATGGCTAAAGACTTTATTCACGATTCCTCACGGAAACAAGAGCTTATTCAGGGTTATGCGTCTCTTTTTCAGAATGGGCTGTAATGTACCGATCTTTGCACTCGGCACTGCAAAAATAGAGATCCTCTCCGCCAATATTTAAATGCACGGCATTTCTCTTTGGAAAATATGCTTCACAAAATGGGTCTTTGATCATGACATCATCAATCTTGCCGATGTTCTTGCCTGCAACCGATTTGGAAGCATCCGGGGCTGGGAACATCCATGACTTCAGTGCCCGGTAGAACACGTACGCCACGACAGCCAGTATGATAAATCTGATCATTTATATTCAGTTATCCCTTGTTCCGCTTCACCCAGGTTTTCCAGCAAGAAAGACATCGTCTGCTGAAGTACTGGATGTTTGATGTCTGGGTCTATATCACAAATTGGTTTTAACACAAAGCGCCTTTTGTGCATTCTGGGATGCGGGATCGTCAAAGTTGATTCATCCAGCACGGCATCATCGTACAAAATGATATCCAGGTCAAGAATCCTGGGTCCGAAGCGAATGGCCGGCCGCACCCGACCGGCCGCATGCTCAATGGATTTAAGAAATTTTAACAGTGACAGCGGATCAAGATCGGTTTCAATTTTTACCACATAATTTACAAACCAGTCCTGGTCCCGGTAATCAACCGGATCAGTTCGATAAATAGACGATTGATCGATTAAGCGGATATCCGTGGAGTGCGTCAGGGCCGCAATACCACTGCGGCAATTTTCAAGTTTATGGCCCAGATTGGAACCGACACTCAGATAGGCTATATGGGGATGCCGGTGATTAAGCCCTTTGGACATATTTTCAATCATTTTTTTTAAACTCTAATCCGGATAACACGAACAAATGCCTAAAATTATTGTGTCGCTGCGCTCCGTCTTACTAGGAACGTATTGCTCGCAGACAGAAGACCGGAAATCAGAATCATAATTTTGTGGCGGCCTGCGGATTTGATCAGATCTTAGTTTGCTTAGATTTGGGTCAAAGCTTCCAGGCATCTTCCCCGAGCTGAGCGGTGTATATGATACGGGCATCACCTTCCAGGAAAACATTGCTGAAATTGCCGCTGTCTTCAGCAAAGTGAATGGTCAGGGATTCTTGGCTGCGGGTCAGCAGGTGGATGGGTGATGTCCAGTGAAGTTTAATCGAGGAAACCAGCGCGCTGGCAATCGATCCCGTTCCACAGGCCAGGGTCTCATCCTCGACACCCCGTTCATAGGTTCGGATGGCCAGACATCCGGATCCTTGCTGACAGATGAAATTAACATTGGTGCCGGCCGGTGCAAAGGCCTCATGATTGCGTATCTCGCGGCCCAATCCGAAAACATCGACAGTTTCAATCGCATCTTGCATGATAACCACGTGCGGCACACCGGTATTGATACTGCTCACAGTCAGCGGACCCCCAGCCAGCTCGATCGAATAATCCAGACGAAGATCCGTCGGATCCGGCATTTTAACCATAGCCCGATCAGCGTTAACCTGTCCGCTAACAATCCCGGCGTCGGTTTCAAAAGTCAAATTCTGCCCGGCAATACCATTGACATAAGCGAATCGGGTGGCACAGCGCGCCCCGTTGCCACACATTTCAGCCCGACTGCCATCGGAGTTATAAAACCGCCAGCGGAAATCAGCTTTGTCAGATGGTTCGATCAGAATTAATCCATCTGCGCCCACCGACATTTTGCGACGGCACACGGACGTAATAAATTGCGACAAATTATGGTCGTCCAGACCGCGACTGCGATTGTCAATGATGATAAAATCATTACCGCTGCCACTCATCTTGGAAAATGTAATGGGGTTCATAATCTATATCCGCTGTAATTTTTATGGATCTTGTTTGGGTCATGAATTGGCTTGGCTTAGATGGCCTTCGGACCCAATGGTTTCAGGTGTCAGGTTTCGGGTGTCAGGAGAAAGGTATCGCTGCGCTCCTGCCTTTTAAATCATAAAAATCGATCGAATGCCTTCCATAGAACCGCCGGATGATTTGAAATTCCATATTCATTATTCGACAGTTTCCCGCCTAATGAATTATTCCCCCAGAAAAGGCGGCACCGTCTCACCCCGCACCAAATCTTCGAAATTTTCCCGGGCCTTAACGACGTGAAACCGGCCTTCCTTTACCATAACTTCGGCCACCCGGGGTCGCGAACAATAGTTGGAAGACATGACGTAGCCGTAAGCGCCGGCACTCATCACGGCCAAAAGATCACCGCCGTCCACCGTGGCCATGCTGCGATCGACCGCCAAAAAATCGCTGCTTTCACATATCGGCCCGACCACGTCAGCGACCATTAGATCTTTGCCGGAATTGACCACCGGTTCGATGGCATGAAATGCGTTGTAAAGCGTCGGCCGCATTAAATCATTCATGCCGGCATCAACAATAACAAAATTTTTGACTCCCCCGAACTTACGATAAAGAACTTTGGTAACAAGAATTCCGGCATTGCCGACAAATACCCGACCGGGCTCCAGAACCAGCTTAAGATCCATGTCTTTAAGCTGCTCGATAATAGAGGCGGCATATTCACGAATCGGCGGCGGCTTCTCATCGGCATAGGTGATGCCAAGTCCTCCGCCCATGTCGAGATATTGTATATTAATGTCCATCTTTTTCAGGGCTTTTATCAGAGTTATCAGACTTTTCAGAGCTTCTTCAAACGGGTTGGATTCAGTAATCTGGGACCCGATGTGACAGGCAACGCCGACCACATCGACATGTTCGAGGCGTCCGGCCACCTGGTAACCTTCGATGGCGGCTTCAGCGTCTATGCCGAATTTGTTTTTTTTCAATCCGGTGGATATATAGGGATGGGTTTTCGGATCGACATCCGGGTTTACCCGAATGGCAATGGGTGCGCGCTTATTTAGCCGTCCGGCCCTTTCGTTGATCAGCTCCAGTTCAACTAAAGACTCGACATTAAACATCAGGATGCCTTTTTCAAGGGCATAGTCGATTTCATCAGCGCTTTTGCCCACGCCGGAATAAACGACACGATTCGCAGCAAAACCGGACTTGAGGCCCCGGTATAACTCACCGCCTGACACGATATCCAGCCCACACCCCAGATCGGCGAACAACTTTAACACGGCCAGATTCGTATTGGCTTTGGCCGAATAGCAAATCAGATTATCGATACCTTCAAAAGCCGTGTCAAAAGCCTGAAAATGCCGCTTCAGGGTCGCATGGCTGTATAGATAAAAGGGGGTCCCGATCTTGTCGGCGATTTGCCTGACCGACACGTCTTCACAGAACAAAACATTGTCGCGGTATTTAAAATGATGCATGGTTCACCTGCTGAAAAATAACATTCTTTGTAACAATTTATTGGTTCAAAAAAGAAATTGAACAAAATTGGAATCTTTGCTGGCTATTCCCTCATCGTCATAGGCTTTGACCTTATATATGTAACGGTAACCGAGCTCTATCGTCTGAGTAAAAACCAGCGGCGCCAACCCGGGTTGACCGGAACCAGCCCTGCGAGCGGGAACATCGCCGACTTGCTTGAAAATGACCGGGCAATTGGAACATTCCCTTTCATGCGCCGGTTGTTGAAACCGGAAAATTAAAAAACCAGCTGCCGGGGTTCTGGCTTTTTCAGTGGTTGGCGGAATGGTCCAGCTTAATTTAATCGTATTCTCGGTTATGCTGTATGCCAAATCCCTGACCCGCGGCGGTTTGTTTCCGCTGGGCGGCTCCGGCGGACCCTTTTTACCACACCCCTCTAGTGCTGTTGCCGCTGCCAGCCCGAGCATTACCAGGAGGATGATGGCTGCTGCAGGCTTTATTTTGGCGGGCAGACAGTTGATCAAATTACCGGCTCCTAATTGCTTCGCCCTGGAAAATAACGTTTCTCAGTTTGGAAAAATATATTTGCTCGTTGAAAACTGAAGAATATTTGTTTAGTTGATCCGGGCCAAGTAATTGCTGTATTAAATTAAAAAATCCCACGAAATCGCATAGCTACTGAATTGTTCGTTGAAAAATTGATAACCCTGAAGGTGCTAATTTCGGGGCGGATTAATTGCTGAAATCCGGCAGATAATCTTTTTTGCGCGCCAGTTGCTTTTCGGCCGCTGCTATTGCCAGGCGGACATTTTTGCCGGCGGTTCCGCCAGCGGATGTACGGCGCTCGACCATTTGGCGCGTCTCCAGAAAAGAAAATATATCTTGCCGGATCAGAGCTGAAAAAGATTGCAACTGCTCCAATGTGAGCTGGTAGAGTTCTTTTTTATTTGCCAGAGCAAAGCTGACCGCCTCTCCCACTAAATGGTGGGCTTCTCGAAAAGCCAGCCCCCGGGCGACCAGGTAATCGGCCATATCAGTTGCATCCAAAAATCCCCTTGATGCGGCCTGCAGCATGGTGGCCTCCTTGAATTTAATCTCCGGCAGCATGTCGGTATATATTCCGATGCAGGCTGCCAACGTGTCCACGGTATCAAATAAAGGTGCCTTGTCTTCCTGCATATCCCGGTTATAGGATAGCGGCAGAGACTTCATCATGGTCAGCAAGGCCATCAGGTTACCGATGACGGCACCGGTTTTGCCCCGCACAAGTTCCGGAACATCCGGGTTTTTCTTTTGCGGCATGATGCTGCTACCGGTTGCAAACGAATCCGGTAGTTCAATGAAGCCAAACTCCGCTGTCGACCATATTATCAACTCTTCCGACAATCGGCTGAAATGAATCATGCAAATACCGGCGCAGGATAAAAACTCCAGGACAAAATCCCGGTCTGATACGGCATCGACACTGTTAGCGGATATTTTCTCAAACCCCAGTAATTCGGCCGTGTAGCTACGGTCGATCGGGTAGGTGGTGCCCGCCAGGGCCGCACAACCCAGCGGCATGACATTTATGCGCTGCAGGCAACCCTCCAGCCGCGCCATGTCCCTTGCAAACATCTCAAAATAAGCCATCAAATGGTGGGCCAAAAGAATCGGCTGCGCCCGTTGCATATGGGTGTAGCCCGGCAATATCGTGGCGATGTGTTTTTTAGCCAGGGCAACCAGAACATGCTGCAGCCGGTAAAGCTTACGAACGATATCGCCCGTCGCAACTCTTAAATACATCCTCACGTCCAGCGCGATCTGGTCGTTGCGACTTCTGGCAGTGTGAAGCTTGCGGCCCACCGGTCCTGCAATCTCTACCAGCCTGGATTCGATGTGCATATGAATATCCTCCAGGCTGTCATCGAACTGAAACCGGCCCGCTTCGATCTCCTGTTTGATGGCCTCAAGACCCTGAATTATATCGGAAGCCTCTGTTTCAGTAATAATAGAAGCGTTGGCCAGCGTTTTGCAGTGCGCAATACTTCCCTGAATATCAAAGGCATAAAGCCGCTGATCCACTTGGATTGAAGAAGTAAATGCCTCCACGACACTTGCCGTCTTCTCTGAAAATCTGCCTTGCCAAAGTTTCTCGGACATCATATTTCCAATAATATAAATTTTACCAAAATTTGCACGAAATTCTATTTTTACAACCTGATAAGCACAAGTCGGAATTGAAGATTGCAAATTTAAGATTTGTGGATGTCGCTGCGCTCCGTCCTATATCAAGACAGAATCCGCCGAAGGCGGACCTTAAATATTCAATTCTCAATCTTCATTCTTCATTTTTCTTTCTCCCGCAGCAGCTCATCCAGGCAACCAACCAGCGCATCGATCTCTTCTTCTTTAATAATCAGCGGCGGCACAAAACGCAGAATATTTTGCTGGATGCAGTTAATAAAAAAACCATGCTGCATACACTGGCTGACCATGGATTCTGCATTAAAATTAAGCTTTATTCCGAGCAGCAATCCAAGGCCTCGAACATCGACGATGGCATCATGCCGTTTCTTTAGCTGCAGAAGCTTTTCTCGGAAGTATTCTGCTCTTTTCCGACCCTGTTCAATGACTTTGCCTTCCAGGAGGGTTTTGCAAACTTCAAGCGCCGCCGCAGTGACAATCGGCGTACCGCCAAAGGTGGTTGCATGCGCACCGGGTCCGAACGCATCGGCCACTTGCTCTTTAGCCAGCATGGCACCGATCGGCAATCCATTGGCCAATGCTTTGGCCAGGGCCATGATATCAGGCTCGACGTCAAAATTCTGATAGGCAAAAAGCGTTCCGGTTCGACCCATTCCGGTTTGAATTTCATCAAATACCAGCAATAGGCCATTTTCGTCACATATTTGTCGCACAGCCTTTAAATAATCGGAATCCGGACAACGCACGCCGCCTTCTCCTTGCACCGGCTCGAGCATTACCGCACAGGTATCCGGCCCAATTTTGGCTCGTAACGCGGCCACATCGTTAAAGGGCACAAAATCAAATCCATCTAAAATTGGATCAAATCCTTTTTTGATTTTATCCTGTCCGGTGGCTGAAAGGGTGCCCATGGTCCGGCCGTGAAAGGACTGCTCCATCGTTATAATTCTGAAACGATGGTTCTGACCGCGTTCGCTGAAATACTTGCGCGCCAGCTTAATGGCCGCTTCGTTGGCCTCTGCGCCGCTGTTGCAAAAAAATACCCGGTCGGCAAAACTGTTTTTAACCAGCCAGGCAGCTAAATCGACCTGGGGCATCGTGTAATAAAGATTGGAAACATGCCAGAGTGTCTGTGCCTGGGCAGTTACCGCTTTGGTGATTGCCGGATGAGCATGACCCAGATTGCACACGGCGATTCCGGCCACAAAATCCGTGTAACTGCGGCCTTCAGTATCGTACAGTGTGCAGCCGCTGCCTTTTGAAAGGACAACCGGAAAACGTTTATACGTTTTAGCGATGACTTGATCGGCCTGCTCCATGATTTCAGTGGTCAATGTCTTACCCTTTTTTATTGAAGATTGAAGAATGATGGAGCGCAGCGACTCAATAAATCTTCAATCTTAAATTTTCAATTTAGAGGATGTACCGGCTCAAATCCTCATCATCTTTGATGTCTTTTAATTTGTCTTCAACATACTTTTTATCGATAACGATCCGCTTGGCCTGCATGTCCGGCGCATCAAACAGGATGTCTTCCAATAAACGCTCCATGAGCGTGTGCAGCCTGCGGGCCCCGATATTTTCAGTTTTATTGTTCACCTCTTCCGCCATCCTGGCTATTTCGGAAACGGCATCATCTTCAAAGACAACATCTATGCTTTCGGTTCGCAACAAGGCCATATATTGAAGCAACAGGGCGTTCCTGGGTTCGGTCAGAATCCGGACAAACTCCTTTTGCCCCAGGGAATTCAGCTCAACACGTATCGGAAAGCGCCCCTGAAGTTCCGGAATGAGATCGGCCGGCTTGACCATGTGAAAAGCCCCGGATGCTATAAACAGGATATGATCTGTCTTAGTCGGGCCGTATTTGGTGGTTACCGTGCTGCCTTCGACAATCGGCAATAGATCTCTCTGAACGCCTTCGCGGGAAACGTCCGGCCCGTGGGCGCCGTTTTTGCCTGCGATTTTATCGATTTCGTCCAGGAAGATGATTCCCGATTGCTCGACTCGGGCAATGGCTTCTTTGATGACTTTGTCCATGTCCACCAGGTCCTGGGCTTCCTCCTGGGCCAACATTTCCATGGCTTCCGGCACCTTAACTCGCCTGCGTTTGGTGTTTTTCGGCAACATCCCGCCAAGCATATCTTTAAAATTAATCCCCATTTCTTCCATACCGACATTTGAGAAAATTTCCACCATCGGGATGCTGCGATCGGAAACGTCAAGATCAACATAACGATTCTCGAGTTTCCCCTTGCGCAGCATGCTGCGCAATTTCTCCCGGGTAGAAGAAGATTCTTCGCTGCCGGGTATCACCAGTCCAAGTTGGACATCCGTGGGTCCAGCATCTTTCTTGACGGGGGGCGCGGGCTCCGATTTGGGCAATAAAAGATCAAGCATGCGCTCTTCGGCGATCTGCCAGGCTTTGTCCTGAACCCCCTCCTGGGCCCGGACTTTGAATATATTGATGGTCAGCTCAACCAGATCTCTCACCATGGACTCTACATCTCTGCCGACGTAGCCGACCTCGGTAAATTTGGAAGCTTCAACCTTGGTAAAAGGGGAATCCGTAAGCCGGGAAAGCCGGCGGGCAATCTCGGTTTTACCGACTCCGGTAGGCCCGATCAGGATAATATTTTTAGGTGCAATCTCATCGCGCAGTTCTTCCGGGACCTGCTGTCGACGCCAGCGATTTCTCAGTGCAACGGCCACAGATCGTTTGGCTTTATCCTGACCGATAATATATTTATCCAGCTCTTTTACAATTTCAGATGGTTTCAGGTCGCTCATTGGTGATCCCTAATTAAATATTTGTGCTGACTTTATAACCTGTCTTTTTAATAATATATGGTGCCTATATAAAAAACAGATACTGGATCCTGGTTTCTGGATACTGGTTTTAATAAGGGTGGTATCTTTTTTTATCCAGTCTCGAGCAACCAAAAACCAGAGGTCCGAAGACAGAGGACAGATGACAGAACACCGAATCGAACTTGTGTGCCTCCGGAGCATTTAACCGTGCGCCTTACGCCTTGAGCCTTGCGCCCTGCCCTAAAGGCCTTCCACCCAGTACCTTAATACCTTCAACCATTCTGTCATCGAGTATCCAGTATCCGGCATCCAGATTATTGAATCACATCTCCTCGATAGTTATAACATCATTGGTATAGATACAGATGGATGCCGCAATTTTCATGGCTTCTTGGACAGTGCCGCGCGCATCCAGATCGGCATACTCGATTAAAGCCTTGGCCGCCGCCTGGGCCGCCACACCGCCCGACCCGATGGCAACGATTCCCTCATCGGGCTCTATGACGTCACCGTTGCCGGAGATCAAATAGAGGCTCTTCTCATCAACGGCGACCATGACGGCCTCAAGCCGCCTCAGATATTTGTCCGTGCGCCAATCCCGCGCCAACTCCACTGCTGATCGGGTCAGGTTGCCGTTATACCGTTCGAGTTTTTCTTCCAAGCGTTCCGACAGGTTCAAAGCATCTGCGGTCGCACCGGCGAACCCGACAATTATTGCGTCATTGTAAATGCGTCTGACTTTTTTAGCATGATGCTTGACCACATTGGTGTTCAATGTGACCTGACCATCACCGGCCACCGCTACTTTTCCCTTGTGCCTGACCGCCAGTATGGTTGTCCCATGGTAGTTCATTGTTTCTCATCCTGTTTTGTTCATGCGTATGATATAAACCTTATTCGTCATTCCCATCACTTTCTCGGATGCGCCCGATCATAAGTTTCCATCAATCGATCGATACTTACATGGGTGTATTTTTGGGTTGTGGAAAGACTCTTGTGTCCCAAAAGTTCCTGGACAATCCTCAAATCTGCACCGGCATCCAGCATGTGAGTCGCAAATGTATGCCGCATAGTATGCGGAGATACGGGTTTCAGCAGGCCACAGGCCTTCACCAGGTTACCCAGAATTCGGGCCACGGATCGGGCACTCAGCCGCCCCTTGTTTTTATTTAAAAAAAGCGGCCCGTTGTGATCCGCCGGGATGCCCCATTCCCTTTTTGCTTGTTCTCGATATATTTTGATGGCAGCCAGCGCTTTATGACCGATGGGTACGATACGTTCCTTACCGCCCTTGCCCAGTACCCGGATCACACCTCCGGTAAAATCCACATTCCGAATATCCATCCCGACCAGCTCTGCAACCCGTATGCCGCAGGAATATAGAGTTTCAAAAATAGCACGGTTTCTCAAATCCAGGATACGGCCGGTTTGGATGGAATCGAGTAGCCGAAACATCTCATCAATCGGTAGATATTGCGGTATCGTTTTATCCTGCTTCGGGGTAAGGATTGAGCCGGCCGGGTTTTCGGCAATTACGCCCCGTTTGACAAGAAATTTAAAAAATGACCGCATTGCCGAGAGTTTACGCGCGATGGTGGTTTTTTTATTTTTTTTGTGCAACCATCCCAGGTAGCCCCTGATGGTGATTACGTGTATCCCATCAAGTTTAACTGGATCGCCACGTTGCGAGCCGCGATTTCCCGCAAGGGGATTTTGGGCCAGGTATTCCATAAAACCTTCCAGGTCATTGCGATAGGCCCGGCAGGTGTTCTCCGAATACCCCTTTTCGACGGCAAGGGATTCGATGAAAGCGTTGATCAAATTCTTAACCGACGGCCTAGCCATTCGATTAAATCCCGTTAAAATCGATAAGCGCCTCAAGCTCCTTCCAGGAATTGATTTCCCGATAAGGGTGCGGAACCCGATTCCAAGGCTGTTTGTATACGATCGGTGATATTCCCGCATCGTGAATAAGGTCGCAGGTATCAAGCCTGTCTTCTACGAAATAGGTAATATTTCGTTTAAGCAAAACTTCAGTTTTATTTTCATGGGAACCGGTCGTAATGATATCAATTGAATGCGGCTCCAGTGACAGCGACTCCAGCAGCCAGTCCCGGATAGGACCCAGAAATGGTCGTGCCGTAACAAACAGCAATGGGCTGTGATGGCGCTCAATTCGGGCCAGGACATCGGCAGCGCCTTCCATGGGTTCTAATTTTGCGGAATAGTTTCCGTCCAGCAGCCTTTCAACGACGGAGTCGACAATTTGCTGATCCAGCCCGGTACACTCAACCACACTGTAACAGTAAATATCCTCATATCGGATGCTGTTAATGCCATGGACGTCCCGTGCAATTTCAAGAAACAAGGACATCGTGTCGGCAACCACCCCATCGATATCAAACGCCACCGCAACCGGATTAATCATTACCATTGCTCAATTTGAAGGAATCCAGATTTAAAATGAGATAAAACCAGCCGGTCAAGCAGCGGCTTTACGTGACTTCTTCTTCAGTCTGGAGATACGTCGTTTGTATATCGTAGCCATTTTACCGTCTTTGGCTTCAAGAGCGCCCTGGCGTTGTGCCTTCAGCACCTTGATCTGTTTCTTAATTTGGCCAACGGAAGCATCCGCCTTCTTAACCGGTTCATCTTTGATGCCTTTGACTTCTTTGATGGCAACGATCAATTCTTCCTTTTTCATGCCGTGTACCCCAGCGATTGCAGGCATGTCTTTGGCCATTTCGCGCAGGTCTTTGACCGTCATTTTCTCCAGAGGTTTTTCCTTGCCTTCAACTTTTTCATCACTCATTTTCTGTTATCTCTCCTTTTCGCTGACCTAAGGGCTTACTCAAAAATAACGTTACATTTTGGTCGTCGATCCATCCCGTCCGACTTAATAGTAAAGCACAAGCGGAGGCTGAATAGCCCCCGCCCGATGTATCAGTCAAATTCAAGCTGTGACCGGCAAAATTTAATAATGCTGCTGAAAAAAAATTAAGAAACTTATTTTATTAACTATTTATTGATATCCTGTCAATAGATAAAGGAAAAATTTAGCACAAATTTCAGCCCTGTTTACCGCTTTCATCCTTGCTGAATGTACCAGCAAACGGCTTAAAAAGTTCCATCGGAATCGGGAAAATGATGGTCGAATTGCTTTCGGTGGACATTTCGTTCATGGTCTGAAGGTATCTGAGCTGCAGGGCCGTAGGATGTTCCTCAATAATCACCGAAGCCTCTGCCAGCTTGGTGGCGGCTTGATATTCACCTTCGGCGTTGATCACCTTGGCCCGTCGCTCCCTTTCAGCCTCGGCCTGCCGGGCCATGGCGCGCTGCATTTCCTGCGGCAGATCAATGTGTTTGAGCTCCACAGTGGCAACTTTAATGCCCCACGGATCGGTATGCGTATCAAGGATTTCCTGCAGTTCAGAATTAATCTTTTCCCTTTCCGATAGTAGCTCATCGAGCTCAGCCTGCCCGCAGACGCTTCTTAAGGTGGTCTGGGCCAGCTGGGACATGGCATAGGTATAATTTTCCACCTCGATGATGGCCTTGATGGGGTCAATAACCCTGAAATATATAACCGCGTTCACTTTGACGGAAACATTGTCACGGGTGATGACATCCTGGGGATCCACATCCATTGCCACCAGCCGTAGACTTACCTTCACTATTTTATCGATAATCGGTATCAGAACGATCAATCCCGGGCCTTTGGCCTTGATCACACGACCCAGTCTGAAAATGACGCCACGTTCGTATTCGTTTAAAATACGCAGGGCTGCCGACAGGAAAAAGATGACAAGCACTAGTATGGCAATGGGCGTAATCAAACTCATATCATCCTCCTTTGGTGGTGGTTGTTATTTAAGAGTAACAAGTTCCGGCCCAGAGGACCTTGCTTTGAAGGACCCCCAATCACGCTCCGGCATGAGGTTATCACCGCGCTGTTTGTGACCTGGCTCAGAGTACCCGGATTCCATCATGGGATTAACTATTTTCAATTAAACTGCTGATTCATCAACTGATTCTACTTCCAGGATTAAATTTACCACCTTTACTACCCGCACCTTGACATCTTCGTCAAGCGGTTCTTTGGCCCTCGCATTCCAAAGTTCACCGTGCACAAACACTTTACCTTCAGGTTTCAGGGCTTTTTTAACTAGGCCGATTTCGCCCACCAATCCCCCGGCACCGGTGGTCGGTTTTGAGATTTGGGCCCGAAAAACCAGGCTGGCAACCGCCGCAAAAAACCCGGAAATAACGATAATCGTGGGCAGCAAAACCTGCCACGACAATTTCATGTCCGGCGTATCCCCTTCAAAAAGCATCAGAGAACCCAAAAACAAAGATACAATGCCGGCGACACTTAAAAGCCCATAGCTGGTAATCTTCATTTCCATGATAAAGAAAATGATGGCCAGCACAATCAGCAAAATCCCGGCATAGTTTACCGGCAGTGTCTGCATCGCAAAAAAGGCAAGAATTAGCGATATGCCACCGATAACTCCGGGAAAAATGGCGCCGGGATGAGACAGTTCAAAGTAAAGTCCGGCCAGGCCGATCATCATCAGGATATAGGCAATATTGGGGTTGCTGATCGTTCTTAAAATTTTTGTGCGCAGCGTTTCTTGCAGGACGATTGTATTGGCTTCATCAAGCTCGAGCTTGCCTCTGTCTTTGATTTCACGGCCGTTCAACTGCCGAATCAGATCTTCAGTATCTTTGGCGATAAGATCAATGATGTTTTCTTTTAAAGCTTCGGTTTCAGTCACGGATACGCTTTCACGGATTGCATCTTCCACCCAATTTGCGTTTCGGCCTCGCTTTTCGGCAACGCTTTTGGCCTGGGCAACCATGTCATTGATGATCTTTTCCGACATCGTCCCATCGATCTCTTTACCCCCGGCCCCCACCGGATGGGCCGCACCGATATTGGTCCCCGGTGCCATGGCCGCAACATCAGCTGCCATGGTAATCATAACCCCGGCTGAAGCAGCCCGGGCACCGCTGGGGGATACAAAAACCACCACGGGCACCCTGCTTGCCAGTATGTTTTGAACGATTAGGCGCATCGATTCCGCAAAACCGCCGGGCGTGTCCAGTTCGATGATGATGCAGGCCGCCCCATTTTCTTCCGCCGTCTTGATCCCTGATTTTATAAATTCTGCCGTCCCGGGGCTGATGGCGTCGGCAATCCGGATAATATAAATATCGCTTTGTTCCTCCGCAAATACATTGGCACCCAGCAACACCACTGACAGAATGGCTATCAGAAAAATTTTAGTCTTCATAACGGTATTCCTTCATCAGCATTTTCATATCCTCCCACACATCTCGTTTCCTATCTGGATTTCGCAAAAGGTAGGCCGGATGATATGTCGGCAGGACTTTTATTCCCTTGTACTTATGGAATCGCCCCCTGAGTCTGGAGATGGGTGTCGCTGTCTTCAGCAGCGTCTGGGCGGCAAAGGTACCGAGGGCACATATGAAGTCGGGCTGAATCGCCGCAATCTGACGCTCCAGAAAGGGGAAACAGGTTTTAATCTCATCGGGTTCGGGGTTCCGGTTTCCCGGTGGGCGGCATTTGATGATATTACAAATGTAAACCTGGCTGCGGGTAAGCTTGATGGCTTCGATTATACGGCTAAGAAGTTGACCGGCGGCACCGACAAAAGGAATTCCTTGTCGGTCCTCTTCAAATCCGGGGCCCTCGCCGACAAAAACAAGCTTGGCCCGGGCACTACCGTCACCAAATACAATATTGTTCCGTTCCTGGGCCAGTCGGCAACGCTGACAATCACCTAAATCAGCACCAATATCATCCAGCGTTTCGGGTAAGTATTGCGGGAGCTGCCCCCATTTTTCAAGCTTAGCCAGGGAAATAGCGGAGCAATCAAAACCACGACATCCATGGTCGGCTAAAAACCGTAAGCTGTTGTGAATTTCTGCGAGTGCCCTGTCGAATGCTTGTTTGTCACCCATCGCTAAATTTTGATGAAATCCATTTTAAGGTTCACAGGCCGGGGACTGCCTGAAGGTAAACCGGATAGAGCCTTACACAGAATCATTCAAACTGGCCGAATCAGGTTTAACCACAAAATATCCATTCTGGCGATTTGTGTCAAGATTTGCCTGCTTTTAGCATCCGAGCTGATATTTCGTCTCAGGGTCAGGGAATTGGTAAAGCCAAAGATTGCATAAATTCTTGTCGTCTAGCCTGGCCGTTATGCCTGAGATCGTTGCTTTTTCCGGGCAGATGCTGGATGCCTGATACTCGATGCTGGATATCTAACAGGACACTATCGGTGAATTTCAACGACATCCAGGATCCAGCAACCAGAATCCAGGATCAGTCAATACTTTCAAT
>CACVKW010001048.1 GCA_902749685.1 Olavius sp. associated proteobacterium Delta 1
ACCCTATAGTTGCATAAAATTTTGAAATCCAACTTCGCTGCTGCAATGAAGACCATTGACAGTATTGACTGATCCTGGATTCTGGTTTCTGGATCCTGGA
>CACVKW010001049.1 GCA_902749685.1 Olavius sp. associated proteobacterium Delta 1
AACCTGATTTCTAAATCACTAATTTCCCGTTTATAACTGCCTGTTTTTATTAAAGGCAGTATTTGATTTTCAAATTATTTTGGACAGCAATGCTAAAATTTATATTTTAAACTTTATTTTTGCTTCATTTGTCAATTTAGAAACAGCGTTGATCGGATTTATGAAATTATAAATTGTCAAAATCAAGAAATAATTAACCAAAATATCTGAACAGAACTAACAATACTTGTAGGGCTTTCCCAATCGGAATATGTCAATGAAAATGAGACACGCACGTTAATAAATTAGACTCTAATTGATCAGTTTCCGGTCTATTGATCCAGGCCGCCGTTGGAAGTGATT
>CACVKW010001050.1 GCA_902749685.1 Olavius sp. associated proteobacterium Delta 1
ACTTGAGGGTAACTCGCGTCATCTTCCTGAGTTATAATCCGTCTGGGGCACTCGGCCGCGCAAATTCCGTCCTGTTTGCACTTGTTTTCATCAATCGTTAGAAAGGCCATTCTTGTCTCCGTGTGTAATTATTGAACCTATCGCTGAGTTGTTCTTACAAGATAGGAGCAAACGTTATAAGATGTAATGGCGACTTGTATTACCCCGCTAAACACATTCCAACACACCAACGGGGTATCTTTTAACCATTTTCACATTCCCGTTTTTATCCAATCGCTTTCTTTTGAGCAATGCAATATTTTATAAAAAAAAATGAATCCATGATGATAACCGAGTAAAAAGATCTTTTTTTTGATAACATTAAAATTCGATCGTGCGCCGATCCCCTCGGTATTTGTTTCATTTCAAAGTCCAAAAATCAACAGATTTCAAAATGAGTAAAACAGTAACGATATATAGTAACCGGACATGTTCAATCCGAATTGCATATTAGCAAATCACCAATACACACTTTGTTGAGGCTTGATTTATTGTGGTTTTCGTGTCCTGATGGTGAAATTTAGAGAGACAAAAAATTTGTTGGATGTGCTGAAGCAATATAAAATTTTGCGATTTTGTGGATTGGGTTATATGCGGCCTGCGCTCATGTCGAAGGCAGGCCCCGAGCACGTCGAAGGGAGCTCGTCGCAGGCCGAATTCAAAAACCTCCGTCATCTGTCCTCTGATCTCCGTCATCTGTCCTCTGATCTCCGTCATCTGATCTCTGTTCTAAACATAGGCAAAATAAAATGATTCGACATCGTCGAAATTCTTGTTTACTTTTTCGGCTCCTGATATGACGTCGCCGTGTCCGGACAGCAGCCATTCCACATCCAGGTTCTTGAGCCCTTTGATGCTTTGCTTGAGCTTAGACCCGTCCCCGCCGGGAAGATCCGTGCGGCCGACGCCTTCTTTGAAGATAAGATCACCGGTGAACAGCGCTTTTTGTAAAGGCCAGTGCAGCGTTACCGAGCCGGGCGAATGACCGGGAGTGTGAATAATGTCCAGCTCGAGCCCGTTCAGTGAAAGGGTCCCTTCCTTAATAAAAAAATCAGGGCGAAAATCATCGATGTCGATGCCAAAGGCGGCACTCATCTGCTTGCCGATCGTCGCCACCCACTGCCATTCCGTTTCATGCAAAGTAAACAGGGTTGGTGTGTCCTTAAATAAGGGAACCGCTTCGAGATGATCCGGATGGGCGTGGGTGCAGATAACCACATCAATGTCATTGATGCTCAGATCCAGGTGCTCCAACCCCCGTTGAACATGTTCAAACTGTGCGCGATGGCCGGGGTCAATCAGTACCCGGCTGGGACCGTCAATAAAATAAGCATTGCAGTTGTTGGTGGTCGTGGATTGCCAGATAAAGGCATGCAGATTGTCGGTCAGCTTCATAACGGGTATCCTAACTAATCCGCCCTGATAAATAGAAAATCAAGGGCTGTAGGGGGTTTTTAAAAAAATGAAGATTCTTGTTAGACGTAAGCGTCGGCGGCTTAATTACGATATGCTGCGCATATTTTACATCTTTTTATAGTTGTTTATTTTATATCGGCAACTCGTACATATAGAAAATTAGTTGGAAATAAGTAATTTAAATTTTTTCCACTTCTTTAACGATCTCCGGCAGCACCATGCCGGCTTTTTCCCGGATAAGCGCATCGCACATCTCGTCGCAGGGAGTTTCCGACAGGTTGATTATGGCTAAAAAGGCGCCGTTATTTTTGGCATAAAAGGGCATGTTGGCTGCCGGTTGAACTATCACGGTGGAACCTACAATCATGAAAAAATCACTTTCCTGGGAAAGCGCGGCAGCCTTTTCAACTTCCGCGACGGGCATCGACTGGCCGAAGGAGATGGTGTCCGGTTTTAAGTAGCCGCCGCATTCACACTGCGGTGCCGGATCGCCCGCTGTTATTCTTTGGTGAACATTTTCGGTCGGGATAATCTGTCGGCAACTCATGCAGCGTATCCGACGAGTATTGCCGTGCAGTTCAATAATTTTTTCATCGGGCAGGCCTGATTCCTGGTGAAGTCCGTCGACGTTTTGGGTTACTACCGCTCGCAGCAACCCATTTTCATGCAATTTGGTCAGCGCCAGGTGGGCCGGGTTCGGTTGAGCGTCGACGATACCCTGGTAAAGTTCTACCCAGCGACGCCAGTATTTTGCGCGGGCCGCTTTCGAAGACATAAATTCATCAAAATAAACCGGGCGAAATTTATCCCAGATACCGCCCTGGCTGCGGTAGTCGGGAATACCGCTTTCGGTGGAGATACCGGCACCGGTAAATACGATGTTGTTACCGCCTTCCTTGATTCTGGCCGCTATTTGAGCAATTTTTTCCTTCATCATTCAGCTTTTTTTAAAATAGACAGAATACATTACTTCGACATTCGACATTCATTATCCGATATTCGTTTTTTCAGACTTCCTTCCACCCTACACCTTACACCCTAAACCTTAAACCATTCAATTTCCAGCAACCAGTATCGAGTATCCAGTTTAGTTTTCCTTAAACTCCGCCACCAGTTGTTGTACTGTGGCTTTGGCATCGCCGAACAGCATGCGGGAGTTTTCCTTAACAAAGAGCGGATTATCAACTCCGGCAAAACCGGCGGCCATGGATCGTTTAAGCACCATGACGGTTTTGGCTTTGTCTGCGTTTATGACCGGCATCCCGTAAATGGGGCTCGATTCAATTTCTCTGGCAGCCGGATTGACCACATCATTGGCGCCGATCACAATGCATATATCCACCGTTTCCATGATGGGATTGACATCATCCATCTCAGCTAATTGCTCATAGAGCACGTTGGCTTCTGCCAACAGCACATTCATGTGGCCGGGCATGCGGCCGGCCACCGGGTGGATCGCATAACGAACCTCGGTACCGTTATTTTCGAGAATCTCTCCCAGTTCACGAACGGCGTGCTGCGCCTGGGCGACGGCCATGCCGTAGCCCGGCACGATGACGACGGAGCGTGCTGCTTCGAGAATATAATAGGCATCTTCGGGTGTAATCGGTTTGGGCTCACCCTGGACCTCGGCGGTCGCCTTACTGCCGCCACCGGCTTTCAGCCCGCTAAACAGGACGTTGGCCAGTGATCGATTCATGGCTTTGCACATGATGCCGGTCAGGATTAAACCGCTGGCGCCCACCAGAGAACCGGCGACGATTAAAACGTTGTTTAAAATTATAAACCCGGCGGCGCAGGCCGCCAGGCCTGAATAGCTGTTTAACAGGGCGATAACCACCGGCATATCCGCGCCACCGATCGGAATGACGGCAATTACCCCCAGTGCCAGCGACAAACACATGACAAAAAGAAACACCACATACGCAAACGCCCCGCTTGGATGATATATAAGAAAAGCGCTGCAGATCAAAATAACCGCAAAAATCGCGGCATTGATCAATTGCTGTCCCTTAAATAGAATTGGCCTGCCGGAGATTCTGCCGGCCAGTTTGCCGTAAGCCACAAGGCTTCCGGAGAAGGCAACCCCGCCGATCAGCACGGCCAGCAATATCGCCACTCTTACAATGAGATTACTCTCCGGTTGGCTGTGAAAGTTTTCCCAACCTACCAGTAAACTTGCAATTCCACCAAATCCGTTTAATACGGCAACCATCTGGGGCATGGCCGTCATCTGGACGGTGCGGGCTGCAATCACACCGATTAAAGAACCAATTATGATGCCCGCGATGACCCATTCGTATGAAAGACAACACTCGAACAGGACCGCCGTTATCGCGATCAGCATGCCCAGCGCCGAGACCAGGTTTCCCATGCGTGCTCGTTCCGGCTTACCGAGCATTTTAATGCCAAGGATAAATAGAATTGAGGCCACAATGTAGCCCAGATCTATGATGGTTTGGCTGTAGTCCGTCATTTCTTTTCTCCGTCCTTGCGCTTGAACATCGCCAGCATACGATTGGTGACCAGATACCCGCCGACCACGTTGATCGTGGCAAAAACGAGGGCAATGGTGCCCAGAATGGTGCCCAGCAGGTCGGCACCATGGCCGGTTGCGGTCAAGGCTCCCACGATGGTGATGCCGGAAATCGCATTGGTGCCCGACATCAGCGGAGTGTGCAATTGGGATGGCACCTTGCTGATAAGTTCCACTCCCAGAAAAATCGCCAGGACAAAGACAAAGATGAGTAGTCCGAAGGACATAAGGGTGTCTCCTTTTTTAAAATATCTAGCCCGGACAAGCCGGAACTGAAAATTGAAGATTGCAAATTGAATATTTGTGGATGTCGCTTCGCTCCGCCCTTTTTAAAATCGAAAGAATACCTCAGGCATTTATATTCCAGTAGACTGCATTGGTCACGATTGCCGCATATTTGCCAGCCCGTCATTTGTCAGCATAATGGTTGGCTATCATTTCGTTAACAATTTTGCCCCCGTGGGTAATTACGCAGCCTTTAATAATTTCATCTTCAAAGTTTAAATCGAATTTTTTTTCTGCGGTGTTCCAGGATTCTTCGACCAGGTTGTAGAGATTCGAAGAGAACATCTGGCTGGCATTAACGGCGACTTGGCCGGGCAAATTTGCCAGACCGATGATGCGGACGCCGTTAACATCTACTTCCTGGCCAACCTGGGATCCGGCTACGTTACCGCCACTCTCTACCGCCAGATCGACAATCACAGAACCGGGCTGCATGCCGCTCACCATTTCTGCAGTGACAATTAACGGAGCCGGGCGGCCAAATAATTGGGCCGTTGTAATGACTATGTTCGCTGAGGCACAGACCTTGGCCATGCCCTCCCGCTGCTTTTGCAGCTGTTCTTCGGTCAAGGCTTTGGCATAACCATCTTTTGTTTGACCGGTTTCACCCAGATCAATTTTGACAAACCGTGCGCCCAGTGATTTTACCTGTTCTTCAACAACCGGCCGGGTATCAAATGCTTCAACTCTTGCTCCCAGTCTTTTAGCGGTGGCAATCGCCTGCAATCCTGCGACGCCGACTCCAATAACAAAAGCCCGGGCCGGGGCGATGGTGCCCGCCGGCGTCATCATCATGGGGAGAATCTTGTCCAACCTCTCGGACGCTATGATAACTGCAGCGTAGCCGGCTAAATTGGCCTGGGAGCTTAAAACATCCATTTTCTGGGCGCGGGTTATGCGCGGAATCATTTCCATGCTGATGGCGCTTACCCCCCGGGCCATGAATTGATCAATGAGTTCGGGTTCGTTAAACGGATCCAGCAGGCTGATGTAAATGCAGCCCTGTTTCATCTGTTCGACTTCTTGCGCAGCGGGTTTGCGAATCCGCAACACCATATCGGCATTCTGAATGAGCGCGTTGCGATCCGGCGACACAGACGCACCGGCTTTTGTGTATTCCCCGTCGACAATTCGAAGCGTTTGCCCCAGACCGGCTTCTATCGAAACCTCAGCGCCGGCCTGAACCAGTCTGGCAACGTGTTCAGGAATCATGGATACCCGGGTTTCACCTTCATGAACTTCTTTGGGCACGGCGATGTTCATGATATTTATTTCTCCTTTATTATGACGGATGTCAGAAGTCAGATGTCAGCAATATGGTTTCAGGTGTCAGGTTTCAGGTGTCAGTGAACAAATAACCGATTTCGTTTGCTGGAATTATCAATCGCTTAATTCGCGGCTAAAAGTCGCGCCCACATCGCAGAACTAATCAAGTTCCTTCTAACAATCTCATTATTGAGGTACCGTCATCTGTCTTCTGACTTCTGTCCTTTTACTTCTGTTTCCTGACACCTGAAACCGAATTTTTATTCCTAGAACTGGTCCTCCTCGGTGCTGCCCTCCAGGGCTCCCACCGAACTCGCCCCTTCGGTGATACAATTTATAACCCGGTCAAAATAGCCGGTTCCGACAAACTTTTGATGGGTAATGGCCATGTAGCCATCATCTTTGCCGTAGGCAAACTCTTCCTGCTGAAAGTTGGAATAGGCCAGCATGCCCTCTTTTTTATAGCTGAGGGCAAGGTCGAACATCCCCAGGTTAAGGGCGTGAAAGCCCGCCAGGGTGACGAATTGAAACCTATAGCCCATGGCCCCGAGTTCTTTTTGAAACTTTGCAATGTCGGTATCAGTCAGGTTGCCTTTCCAGTTAAATGAAGGCGAGCAGTTGTAAGCCAGCAGTTTGTCCGGGAACTTGGCCTTAATGCCTTCAGCGAATTTTTTGGCTTGCGCCAGGTCCGGTCGGGATGTTTCGCACCATACCAGATCGGCATACGGTGCATAGGCCAGGCCACGGGCAATCGCCGTGTCGACGCCGTTTCTTATGTAATAAAAACCCTCCGAAGTTCGATCCTCTCCGGCAAGAAATGGTCTATCACGCTCGTCAATGTTACTGGTAATCAACTTGGCTGCCTCGGCATCCGACCGGGCGACCAGCACGGTGGGAACTCCGCAGATGTCGGCCGCCAGCCTGGCGGATATCAGTTTGGTGATAAACTCCTGGGTGGGAACGAGTACCTTGCCGCCCATATGGCCGCATTTTTTGGCTGAGGCCAGCTGATCTTCAAAGTGGACTCCGGCCGCGCCGGCATCGATCATCTGCTTCATTAACTCAAAGGCATTCAAGGGGCCGCCGAAGCCTGCTTCAGCATCGGCTACAATTGGAGCAAACCAATAGGGGCCGCGTTTTCTGCCGTCCAGTACCTGAATTTGATCCGCCCGTCGCAGTGCATTGTTGATTCGTCTGACCACTTCCGGAACACTGTTGGCCGGATACAGGCTCTGGTCGGGATACATTTCACCGGCCAGATTGGCGTCGGCCGCCACCTGCCATCCGCTCAAATAAATCGCTTTAAGGCCGGCCTCGACCTGTTGGACGGCCTGATTGCCGGTCAGCGCCCCCAGGGCCGGGATGTAATCTTCGGTTTGAAGCAGATGCCATAAACGCTGGGCGCCGGCTTCTGCAAAACTGTATTCCACTTTCAGCGTTCCCCTGAGTTTGAGAACATCTTCGGCTGAGAATGGGCGCTCAATTCCCTTCCAGCGTGGATCGCAATCCCACTCCTGCTTCAGACAGGCGGCATCATCTTCCTGGATCTCATGGCATGAGAGTTTTTCACAAAGATCTTTGGCTTTATCTTCTATGGTTGCTGTCATTTTCCTCTATCCTTTCTGAAATGGTTGTCACCAAACCCCCGGTCCGGATCCGCCGGAGGCGGAGTGAATGTCGCTTGGCTCCGTCCTTTTTAAAATCGAAAGATTGCCTCTCCGAGCCGGGTACTTAAATTTTCAATAGTCAATCGTAAATATTAAATTAAAATAGGCAGGTTTCAGTAGATTTCTGACAATCTAAGACCGATTTTCTTCTTAGTCAATGTGACAATCAGCCTGCCGGATCTATCATTTCCGCTCTATTCGACAACTGCGGGCATATGGATAAATATGAGGCAGGTTGCCGGCCTGGATCGCCTGTTGGGCTCGCAACCAGAAGTCAACCTCCAACAGATCGGCATGATGTTGCAGAAATACTTCTCGCAATGGTTCGGGCAGCCCCAGAAAATTGCGAAATTCTTGCGGGAAAACATCGTTTTTATCCACAAAAAACCAGGGTTCGGAAGCCATTTCATCATCATAGCCGGCAGATTCAGGCAATTTTCTGATGTTGCAGCTGGTCAGTGGACAGAGTTCATCGTAGTCGTAAAACACCACCCGGCCATGTCGGGTTACGCCGAAATTTTTAAGGAGAATATCACCCGGAAAGATGTTGCTGACGGCCAGATCTTTAATGGTATTGCCCCAATCAATCACAATTTTTCGGGCCGCCAAATCATCGGCCCGAGCCAGGAAGACATCCAGCGGTGTGACGCGACGCTCAACATAAGCGTGGTCTACGATAAGGTGATCGTTTTTAATGCGGACGGTGCTGCCGGCTTCCTGCTTCAATTCTGCCAGCAACTGCTCAGAAAAGCAGCACGCATCGAATTTTAAATGCTCAAAGGATTGGGCATCCACCAATCGACCGGCCCGATCGTGCCGGAAAACCAGATCGTACTTTTCCATAACTTCCCGGCGAGTCGTATTTTTCGGTTCTTCGAATCGGTCACGAATCAGCTTGAACACCAGATCATAATCGGGCATGTTAAACACGATCATCACCATGCCCGGCTTGCCCGGTGAGATGTCGAATCGATCTTCATAGCACACCGTCAAATGATCCAGCAGTTCCCGGTAAATTTCAGTTTTGCCATGCTTGGTAAAACCCATTGAGATATACAATTCGGCAATACGTTTACGGGGCAATATAGAGCTCAGAAAGTTAATTAAATCACACGGCCTATCCACCACAACATGAAAGTACGAACGGGTGAAACTAAACAAAATGCTGACATCGTCTTCATCTAAAAGAACTGCATCAACTACGATTCCGTCCGGCAGATGCAGTAAGGCAATCGCCAATGGAACCAATTGCGATTCCGCATAAATGCGTCCGATGAGGTAGGCGCCCATACCCCGGTAAAAAACATTGCGGACCATTTCAATCCGGTCGATGGTGCCGGTGGTTTCCAGATCCTGCAGGTGCCGGTCTATTTTGGCGGCCACCTGAGCGGCGTCGTGCGCTGCATTTTGAAACGGTACCATCAAGGGATAGCAAATTAAAATCTGCTCGATTAGTTCAGCAGTCGATTCCTGTCCGGCATAGGTATGAAAGACCGGCGCAGAGAATTGGTTGGGGGGCGAGTCAAAATACGTATTTACAAATTCAATTTTAATATCAACGCCAACCGTTGCAAAAATTCGCCGGGTAATCGAATTAAAAAAGGTTTCGGCCAGCTCCCGGTCATCATTGCCGGCAATCATCCCGGAATATGTTGCTTTGATATGTTCCCAGACCTGCTTATTTTGTGCGCGGCCCGCAAGCAGGTATTTTATCCGGCGCTCTATGTGATCGACGACATCCTTGTATAGGTTCAGTCTCTCGGCTGCATCGCGCTGCATGCTCTGCCAGTCCCGGTTTTTAAAACGCAATTTAGCCCGCTGGGTAATTCCCTTGTATCTGGCATGATACGTGTTCAAGGCTTCGTAAATTACATTTGCAGCCAGTGTGGCAATGCGTTTTTCGGTTAAAGTCGCGTACATGACACCTGCGGTGATGGTTCAAGGTTCACGGTTTAAGGTTTGGGGCTTCGCCTTTTGGCTTCGATCCCACAAGCAGGGCTTAAGGTATCAAGGTTCGAAGGCCTTTCGATAGGGTGTTGCTTTCAACCTATCTTCCATATCCTGGCATAATAGACCATCGCTCTGCTTGTCAATAGTCTTGTAAAATTGACGATTGCTGGTTCTCTCCATCGACGTTCAGGTTTGGTTTATTGGTAATTGGAACTTATTTGCCCAGTTAAATAGCCTAGTCGGGCTTTGTGGAATCGATTGACAATGTGATCCTCATAACTGACATGGTAACGCAATGAATCGAATTAATTAACCGGGTAAATAATTTGGAGATTGTAATTTGGGATTTTTAAAATTTCTGCAGGTCTGCCTAGGCGGACTACCGATCCCTCCCCTTCAGGGGAAGATTTTGAATCCCTGAGCGCCTTCGTGTGCGCTTGCCTTTTGGTTATTTTGCATTAACATAATTCCATGATCGGAAAAAATCCGAAATCCAGAAATATCATATAAATAATATCTGATTAATCTCAGGAGGTGAAGATAATGGCGGAAGATAAATTCAAGATGGCCGCAGAAGTATGCTCTTATGTGGACGATGACAATAGCAATTTGAACCTTGAAATCTGCATTCCGGGTGTTAAAAAGGAAGACATCAACCTTAAAATGATGGATGACAGTTTCAGCCTGAACGCGCCCCGAGGTGATTTCGATTATGTCACCACCGCGGCGTTTTGCTGTCCGGTAAACTCAAAAGCGGCCTCAGCAAAATATGAAGATGGTGTTCTCAAGGTATCAATTCCTTTTAAAGACCCCTTGGCGGGTGCGCATCAGGTCAGCGTTGGTTAACCTGAAAACTCGATCGACCAAATCAAGAAAGGCAGGGCGCCCCAAGCGCTCTGCCCGTTTATTTAATCTGCACAATCCGCTGTGGTTCCTCACAACAATATGCTCTGCATCCACAAATTTGACGCAATCTCATTTTTACGGTATTCCAACTTCACCATCCTACATTGCTTTAACATTATTCAAACTGAATAAAATCCAATGGAGGGCACAATAAATTAATGCCCGGGGCAGGGCTTTGGGCCCTGCTGGTGCTGATTCTTGCTGTGGTTCAGCTTCCAACTATTTTGGTACTGGGCCCGATTATTGTCTACGTGTTCTTCACCAGCAGTACGGTTTCCGCAGTTGTGTTCGCGATTTGGAGTATCCTCGTCGGTATATCCGACGCCTTTCTTAAACCCCTCTTGATGGGTCGTGGAGTAGACGTGCCCATGCTTGTCATCTTCATCGGCGCAATAGGCGGCTTCATAGCATCGGGCATCATCGGCCTCTTTGTTGGCGCGATCATTTTCGCGCTCGGCTACAAGCTTTTCTTACTATGGCTCAATCAGGATCCACGATGATCCACACCAACTGACTGTATCCTACTGTTTCACTATGAAATTGTTTCCTCTAAAAACGACGTAACTATTTGAAAATATACCCAAAAAAAAATCAAAAAAACTAAAAAAAATGTTTGACAAGATGCTGACTTCCTGACTATAAGAGTCAGCAAACTTCCCGACTTTAAGAGTCAAGAAAGCATTCCTATGCTGATAACAAAAAAAAATCAATATGCACTGCGTGCTATTTTTGAGTTGGCCAAATATAACGGACAAGGTCCACAAAAAATTTCTGAGATAGCGCAGGCCCAGGCAATCCCGGTTAAATTTCTGGAGGTTATACTCAATCAGCTCAAAGGCAGCGGTCTGGTAGACTCCAAGCGCGGCTTTTACGGCGGCTATTTTTTGGTTCGCCAACCGGATGCAATTACAGTGGGGGACATTATGCGATTCATGGAGCGCAATCTGGCGCAGACCAAATGTGTTGCCCTGGTTCCGGAAATGAATTGCCCGTTCAAAGGCGATTGTGCCTTTTTCCCCATGTGGAATCAAGTAAAAGACGCGATTTATAAGGTCTATGATGACACGACGATTCAGAACCTGATCGATAACGAAAAACAGACAGTCAGCTGTAACCAATAATACATAGCGTCCCAATAAATAGCGTAGTCGGCTTTTGAAGCGTTGGTGCCTTAATTGCCGTAGATGGTCAGACGTGCAGAACGCTGTGTATGTAAATCCAATGATTTATGTTAATCTGTATAATATCTGAAGGTATAACCAGTTACACTACAAGGAATGATAAACATGGAGAAGGCAAGAGCACTGTTACGCTGGACCGCTATCTTACTAGTGATTGTCATGATCTTTTTTTTAATTGGCAGCCCCGCGGTTTTCGGAGTAAAAATAATACCAAAGGAGGGGCTTGAAACCCGGGCTGATATAATTCGCATCGAATCAATGCGTGTCTTCGGCAAACTGGAAAGACCTCCCGTCACATTTCTTCACCAGAAGCACACGGAAGCGCTCGAGAAAAAGAATAAAGACTGCTCTGCCTGTCACCTGTCTGAAAAAGACGAGGTAGTGGATACGGAACGTATGTCCACCAAATATATGCGGCTTAAAGACACAACCAAGCAGGCGGTTATGGATATATTCCACACCAATTGTATCGACTGTCACAAAGAGACCAAAGCTGCCAAAGAAAAGAGCGGACCGATTGAGTGTGGTGAATGTCATCAGGATCGGGTCACCGTGATGTCTTCCTGGAAATCCATCGGCATGGACAAATCCTTGCACTATCGGCATTCAAAAGCCATGGATAAAAAGTGTGAGAAATGTCATCATGAATACAACGAATCCACCAAAAAGCTATTCTACGCCAAGGGGCAGGAAAGCACCTGCCGCTATTGCCATCAGAAGACGACCGAAGATAATCGGATCTCCTTGCGGTTGGCTGCGCATTTAGCCTGTATTGATTGCCATCGTGAAGTTCTCGCCAAAGATGAGAGCGCCGGTCCAATCACTTGCAATGGCTGCCATGACTCGGGTGAGCAGAAGCTAATCGAAAAGGTAAAAACGGTACCGCGCATGCCAGCCAACCAGCCTGATTTTGTCTATATTAAAACGGGGAAAGGCGATGGCACAAAATTTAATCCGGCAACCCGGATGAACCTGGTGCCGTTTAATCACCAGGCCCATGAGACCTATAACGACACCTGCCGGATATGTCATCATGCCGATCTGAATGCCTGCATTAACTGCCACACCCTGGATGGCGCCAAGGAAGGCAACTTTGTAAAGCTCGAGCAGGCCATGCATCGAATGAATGCGGATCAAAGCTGTATGGGATGTCATGAAACCAGGCAGACCGATCAGAGCTGTGTCGGTTGCCACACCTCCTTTGAGAAAAAACGCCAGCAGGGTACGTCTGGCTGTTTGAATTGTCACATGGTTCCAAAGTCCCAGATAGCCGCTGAAGTTCAGGGGGACGACGTCAAAAGGGAGGCTGCCGGGACCCTGGAAAAACGCGAAGCCATGACGGCTACGTATAACCGGTCGGATATTCCGGAAACCGTAACCATCAATACATTGATGAACAAATATGAACCGGTCAAGCTGCCCCACCGCAAAATAGTTCAAACCATGGTCGATAACATTAACCGCAATAAACTGGCGAACTACTTTCATCATGAGAAAGGCACGGTTTGCCAGGGATGTCACCATAACAGCCCGGCTGCCAAGGAACCCCCGAAGTGTGTTAGCTGCCACGGCAAGCCGTTTAACGCCAAGGACCCTTTCAAACCGGGATTAATGGCTGCCTATCACAGGCAATGTATGGAGTGTCATAAAGCGATGGGCATTAAAAAACCGGTTTCAACCGATTGCATCGCATGTCATCAGAAAAGGTCCTGATCCGATAGAATTGATTGGAACTTAAAGATCACGACCGATTGGAATATTGGAATGTTGGAATAATGGGTTTGGGGATAGTGGAGTGATGGATCGATTGGCAAAATTTGCTTGGACGAATAAATTAAAATGGAAAGTATCCTCCCGGAAACCAACTTTCCAAGATTCCAGTATTCCATCATTCCATTTCGGTGGTATAAAGACAATCGTCGCTATAAGCTATATGATTTCAATATATTAAATAATCGAATTGTGAGACAGAGGTAGATATATGTCCATTTCACGTAGAAAATTTATAGGCTGGCTGGGCGCTGCCGGCATGGGCACCGCACTGGGCAAAACCGCCGGCGCGGCTTCCAACAAAAATTTCAGCGGTTATCCGGATAGCAACGGGGTGTTGTTCGACAGCACCCGCTGCATCGGCTGTCGCAAATGTGAAGAAGGCTGTAACGAGGTCAATGATCTGCCGGGACCCGATAAGGCGTTTAGTGATCTATCCGTGCTGGACACCGAACGTCGGACCACATCCAAGGCCTACACCATCGTCAACCGCTATGACGATGACGGTGACAATAAAGGGCCGCTGTACCGCAAAGTCCAGTGCAACCACTGCCTGGAGCCGGCCTGTGCTTCGGTCTGTTTTGTAAAGGCGTTTTCAAAAACCGAATCCGGTGCGGTAATTTACGATGAAACCGTTTGCGTGGGCTGCCGTTATTGCATGATCGCCTGTCCTTTCGAGATACCGGCTTACGAATATGACAGCGCCTTTTCGCCCCGTGTCAGAAAGTGCACCATGTGTCATCCTCGGATTGTAAAAGGCCTGCTGCCCGGGTGTGTTGAGGCCTGCCCGACCGAAGCGCTGACTTACGGCAATCGTGAAGATTTGCTCCGGATCGGACGGGAGCGTATCCGTAAGTTTCCGGAACGGTATGTTAACCATATTTACGGTGAAAATGAGATGGGCGGGACCAGCTGGCTGCATATGTCCGCGGTTCCTTTCAAAGATATCGGTATGAGAGAAGATCTCGGGGTAACGCCGGCACCGAAATTGACCTCCGGGGCACTGAGCGTGGTACCGATGGTTGTCGGACTCTGGCCGGTTCTGCTGGGCGGTGTTTATGCCATCAATAAAAGAAGAGAGAAAATTGAAAAACAGGAAAAAGAGCAGGCTGTTTCAGAAGCGCTGGAAAACGCCAGGGCAGATGCCAAGGCTGAGATGGCTGAAGCAATGAAATTTGCCGAAAAACAAAAAGAGAAAGCCATCGAAAAAGCCGTCAGCCAGGCTCTTGAAGAAGCCGCCAAAGCAGCTGAAGAGGAGGCTTCCGACCCAGAAGCTGAGGATATTGATAAGAAGTCAAGCGAGGAGGATTCCTGATGTCTGATGAAGCCACGACCGCCGGCAAATCCTATTTAACTCCGTTTAATATTATTGCCGGAATCATTGTGATCATTGGCCTTTTTATTACGTTGTTGCGCTTTACCAAAGGATTGGGAGCGGTCACCAACTTGTCCGACTATAACCCGTGGGGCATCTGGATCGGTTTTGATCTGCTGGTCGGAGTTGCGCTGGCAGCCGGCGGTTTCGTAACTTCCTCCGCTGTTTACATTTTCGGCATGAAAAAATACCACTCAGCGGTCAGGCCGGCCATTCTGACCGGGTTTTTAGGCTACGCCATGGTGGTTGTCGCCCTGAATTATGACGTTGGCCAGCCCTGGCGGCTGCCCTATCCGTTCCTTATGCAGCGGGGAACCACGTCACTCTTATTTGAAGTGGCTGCCTGCGTGGCACTCTACCTGACGGTTTTATTTCTTGAGTTTTCACCGGCAGCCCTTGAGTGGCTCGGACTGAAAAAACTGCGCAATATCATAATGAAACTGACGCTTTTGCTGACCATCTTCGGTGTCGTGCTTTCCACCTTGCATCAGTCATCGCTGGGGGCCTTGTTTCTGATCGCCCCATCGAAGCTTCACCCGCTGTGGTATTCGCCCTATATTGCGGTATATTTCTTTGTATCTGCAATTATTGCGGGCCTTTCCATGGTGATTTTTGAAAGCACTCTGTCCCATCGCTTTTTTGCCGACAAAATGGATGAGACCCATTTAAAAGAAAAAAATGACATTGCGCTGGGGTTCGGAAAAGCGGCCTCATTGGTTCTGGCCGGATACTTTATTATCAAGGTGATCGGGATTTCAGAGAGCAACAACTGGCACCTGCTGGGCACCGGATACGGACTCTGGTATCTGGTGGAACTGCTGGGTTTCGTGGCGCTGCCCTGTTTTTTCTATGCCATTGGCGCCCGGGAGAGAAATTTGAAAATAATAAAGTGGACGGCTGCCTGGACGGTGCTTGGGATCGTCGTTAACCGTTTAAATGTCGGGCTGATCGCTTTTAACTGGCACCTGCCCTCCAGCGAGCGGTACTTCCCGCACTGGATGGAAATCGGGATCTCCGTTTTTCTGGTTACCGTATTACTGATCGTATTTAGATTTATCGTTACCCACATGCCGATTTTGTATTCGCATCCGGATTATCCGGAGGAGCACTGATGGTTAGTCGCACCATATGTTCACGATTAACAAATAACGAATAACAGCCTATGTAATCTTAGTTGCAAATTAAAACCAACTCTGTTCAGGAACATAAATATGGAAAATACAATTCACACCCTTCAAGACTATATGCTGCACACGGAAAATATCACCTATATTTTAATCGTGGCGGCGCTTATCGGCATCACATTTTTCTTCCGGTTTCTGACCGATCGGGATGATGATGAAGAACAATAAGTGATTTCGGATTTTCGATTGCGGATTGCGGAATGGTAAAAGGGAATATTTTTTATTGTTATCTTGAATTCGGAATGCGGATACCGCTTGATAAGATTTATTTTATATAATTTTTAAATAAAAGAAGGTATATTAGAAATTTAAGGAGTAATCCATGTATGAGTTTGTAACCGGTCCACTGGTCTGGCTGTCGTTTGCCGTCTTTTTTGTCGGTTTGATCGTTCGCACGGTGTTTTACATCCGAGGACTCGATTGGAAACTTGACCGGGTGACCTATTCGGTAAATACGTCCTTTGGCGTGAGGGGCGCTGTGCGCTCCATTCTCTTCTGGTTGTTTCCTTATGGGACTCGCAGCTGGCGGAACAATCCCTGGTTTACCTTATGGGTTTTTATGATGCATATCGGTTTGTTGTTGACGCCGGTATTTTTGCTGGGGCACAGTGTTCTGATGCGCGAAAGACTGGGATTTGGCCTCTGGTCACTGCCCGAAGGGATGGCGGATATCCTGACAATTCTGGTGATTGTTGCGGTCATTTTTCTAACCCTGCGCCGCATTGCCCTGCCTGAAGTCAGGCTGATTACGACAGCCTATGATTACCTGCTACTGGTCATTGCTGTGGCACCGTTTGTGACCGGTTATATTGCCTCTCACGGTACCGCTGATTACTCATTCTGGATTATAACTCACGTCCTTTGCGGTGAGATTTTCCTGATTGCAATACCACTGACCAAGTTGTCTCATTTTGTCCTTTTCTTTCTATCCAGGGCCCAGCTCGGGATGGACTATGGGATAAAACGGGGCGGCATGAAAAATAAGGGCATTGCCTGGTAGGGGGCCAAGAGATATTGCAGAATGAAGATTGAAGATTTGCGGAGGTCGCTGCGCTCCATCGATTAATATTTATTTAAATACCAGGCAGGATGACGCTAAGACACAAAGAAGGAAAATAATCTTGATTTACGAAGGTGAATTAAACTAGATAGAATACCGCAAATATTCAATCTTAAATCTTCAATTTACAAAGGACATATAACCATGCCGGAAGGAAAACTTTGCAATACAATAAACGTCGACACCAAGGAACAATTGCAGGCGCTTTTGGCGGATAAAAGCGGCAAACAATATTACGAAGAAATGAACCACCTTGATGTGGATCGCAAAAAACTGTGGGGCACGATCCAAAAAACCTTCAAATCGCGTTTAAAAACGTGGCTTGAAATCTGTTCACATTGCGGTCTGTGTGCCGAAAGCTGTTTTTATTATCTTGCCAACAATAAAGATCCCGCACAGGTCCCGTCCTACAAAATTCAAACCACCCTGGGCCAAATCATAAAGCGCAAGGGAGATGTGGACAATACATTTTTGCAGACGTGCATGGATACGGCATACGCTAAATGCACCTGCTGCACGCGCTGCGGTCTGTATTGCCCTTTTGGGATCGATACCGGAGTGATGTTCAGCTACCTGCGCGGGCTGTTGTTTGCACAGGGATTTGTGCCCTGGGAAATGAAAATCGGCTCCGGCATGCATCGAATCTACCGGGCCCAGATGGATATCACCACCGAAGATTGGGTGGACACCTGTGAGTGGATGGCCGAAGAATACGAAGAAGATTGGCCGGGTTTAACCATCCCCATCGATGTCGAAAATGCCGACATTATGTACACCGTTAACGCGCGGGAACCCAAACACTATCCTGAAGACCTTGCCGAGGCGGCAATTCTGTTTCATGTGGCCGGTGAAAACTGGACCGTTCCCAGTGAAGGCTGGGAAGAAACCAGCCTGGCCATGTTCGGCGGTGACTGGGAGGCCTGCAAAATGCAGGTCGAATCGGTGTATGACGCCATGGCGCGTTTAAAAGCCAAACGGATGGTGGTTACCGAGTGCGGCCACGCCTACCGGGCAACCGTCGTCGAAGGCCCTTACTGGGCCGGTCTTAAAACCGGTAAAACACCGATAGAAAGTTTTCACTACGTGGAATGGCTTGCGGAAGCGCTCAGAACCGGCAAACTGAAGATCGATCCGTCCAAAAAAATCAAAGAGCCGGTGACCTATCAGGATTCCTGCAACTATGTGCGCAACGCCGGCCTGGCTGATATCGGGGCGGAGATCATGAGCTATATCGCCGAGGATTTCCGGCCCATGACTCCCAATCGGGAGCATAATTTCTGCTGCGGAGGAGGCGGCGGCTTAAACGGTATCGGCCGCTATCGACAACAGCGTAATGTCGGCCTGAAAGTTAAGCGCGACCAGATCCTGGCCACCGGAGCCAAACTGGTCATCGCCCCCTGCCACAACTGCTGGGACGCGATCAGGGATCTGGAAGAGGTATACAAGATTGGAATTCGCTGGTCATTTTTGAAACCGCTGCTGATCAATATGATTGAAGTGCCGGAACATTTGAAGCCGCAGGAAGAAGAGACGGCAATGTAAGATCACTGGCGAGAACAATCCGAATTTTTTACCAGCGCATTAAAAAAAATTTAGTGAGACAACAAATCCCAAATAACAAGCACCAAATTCCAAATAAATCACAAATTTCAATATTCAATGACCCAAAATTCAACAGATTTGAATCGTATCACTTCATTAGCCTAATTTTGTCGGTCGTGATCCAGGTGGGCACAACTGCCTGAGGATCAATTGTTGGGTATTTTGAATTTTGGTCATTGGGATTTATTTGGGATTTGTTTATTGGTGCTTGGAATTTTCATCGATTAGGCAATTTCGTAAAATTCTAAGAATTACTGGCTATATTGATGTAGCCCCGTAGGCTTAGCAAATTTCCTTGACACTCCAAGTGGTGATTGCTACACTTCCTCCTTTTGAAAAGAATAAATCATTTGTCATTGGAAAATTAGTTTATGGCTGACTTTTCATACCAGGATATGTTTCCTTTAGCGGATGACTCGACAGAATACCGTCTGCTGACAAAAAGCCACGTGACCGGTGCCGCTTTTGAGGGGCAGGACATGTTAATAGTCTCGGCTGAGGGGCTGACTGATCTGGCTGAGCAGGCCTTTAGCGATGTGTCCCATCTGCTGCGTGCGTCTCATCTAAAATTGCTCGCTGAAATATTCGATGATCCGGAAAGTTCAGCCAACGACCGCTACGTGGCGCTTGAACTGCTGAAAAACGCCGTCATCTCTGCCGATCGGGTTTTCCCGATGTGCCAGGATACCGGCACGGCGATCATCATCGGGAAAAAAGGACAACGGGTCTGGACCGATTTTTCGGATGAAGCGGCGCTCTCAAAAGGCGTCTACAATGCCTATACCCGGGGCAACCTGCGCTATTCGCAAAATGCTCCGTTGAACATGTATGAGGAGAAAAACACCGGCTGTAATCTACCGGCCCAAATAGATTTGTACGCTACCGGCGGGGACGAGTACCGCTTCTTGTTCATCGCCAAAGGCGGGGGCTCTGCCAATAAGACCTACCTGTATCAGGAAACCAAAGCCGTTTTGACCCCTCAAAAACTGCTTGAATTTATGAAAGCAAAGATGAAAACTATAGGAACGGCCGCCTGTCCGCCCTATCATCTTGTTTTTGTTATTGGAGGGACTTCGGCCGAATTAAATTTAAAAACCGTCAAGTTGGCCAGCGCCAAATACCTCGATGGACTGCCGACGAAAGGGGGGGAATCCGGCTGCGCTTTCCGGGATGTGGAACTTGAAGGCCAGGTTCTTAAAATGTCCCGCGAGCTTGGAATTGGTGCCCAATTCGGCGGGAAATATTTTTGCCTGGACACCCGCGTGATCCGTCTGCCGCGTCATGGGGCATCCTGTCCGATTGGCCTGGGCGTCAGCTGCAGCGCTGACCGCAATGTTAAGGCCAAAATTACGCGGGATGGTGTCTTCCTGGAACAGCTGGAAACCGATCCGGCCCGGTACCTCCCTCAGGCTGAGCTTTCAGGTCAAGAAGCGGTGGGTATCGATTTGAACCGACCCATGGATCAGATACGACAGCAGCTCAGTCAATATCCGGTTGCGACGCCGCTGTTGCTGACCGGAGACATTGTGGTGGCCAGGGACATCGCCCATGCCATGCTCAAAGAACGCCTGGATACCGGCCACCCGTTGCCGGACTATTTCAAAGACCACATTATATATTATGCCGGCCCGGCTAAAACACCGGCAGGACATCCCTCCGGTTCCTTCGGGCCCACAACTGCCGGCCGCATGGATCCTTATGTGCCCATTTTCCAGGCCCAAGGCGGCTCCATGATTATGCTGGCCAAAGGAAACCGGTCCAAACCAGTGACGGATGCCTGCAAGACGTACGGCGGGTTTTATCTGGGATCGATTGGCGGTCCGGCTGCCAGACTCGGTAAAGAGTGCATCATCCATGTCGAATTAATTGAGTATCCCGAACTGGGAATGGAAGCCATTTACATGATTTCCGTTAGAGATTTCCCGGCCTTTATTATCGTAGATGACAAAGGCAACGATTTTTTTGAAGATCTACTGACATAATTTCTTACAGGGCCCCGTTTACTCAAACCCGTATGACGATCGATTAACCATTAACTAAACATTCAATCGAATTTAATACTTGAAAAAATTATAATTATAAGGAGTGTTTTTATGGCCGAAAAATTTAAAACAATGGATGGAAACACAGCTGCTGCGCATGTGGCCTATGCCATGAGCGACATGTGCACCCTTTATCCGATCACGCCCTCCTCACCCATGGGTGAAATTGCGGATGAATGGGCCGCTGATGGACGCAAAAACATATTCGGACAAACGTTGACGGTGCGTCAGCTTCAATCCGAAGCCGGCGCGGCGGCATCGGTGCACGGATCCCTGGCCGCCGGCGCCTTGACGTCGACCTTTACGGCATCACAGGGGTTGCTGTTGATGGTCCCCAACATGTATAAAATGTCGGGTGAGCTGTTGCCCGGCGTGCTGCATGTTTCGGCCCGGGCCCTGGCCGCGCATGCGCTTTCGATTTTTGGTGACCACCAGGATGTAATGGCGGTGCGCCAGACCGGATTTGCCATGCTGGCCGCGTCCTCGCTGCAGGAAGTCATGGATCTGGGATTGGTGGCCCATCTGTCAGCCATCAAGTCTTCCATTCCGTTTCTCCATTTTTTTGACGGTTTTCGCACCTCCCACGAAATTCAGAAAATAGCGGTGATTGATTACGAGGATATGGCCAAATTAGCAGACTGGGATGCCATCGCTAAATTTCGCGCCCGGGGTGCCAACCCGGAGAGACCCGAGTTGAGAGGAACCGCCCAGAATCCCGACATCTATTTTCAGAATCGGGAAGCGGCCAATCCATATTATCTGAAGGTGCCGGGTATCGTTGATGAGTATATGAAACAGGTCAGTGATTTGACCGGTCGCAGCTACAATCTTTTCGACTATGTCGGTGATCCGGAAGCTGAGCACGTGGTTGTTTCGATGGGGTCATCCTGCGAAACCATTGAAGAGCTCATCAATTATCTCAGGGCCCAGGGTGAAAAAGTGGGGCTGGTCAAAGTCCGACTTTACCGCCCGTTTTCAACTGAGCACCTGTTTGCGGCCATTCCTCAAACAGCCAAAATACTTACGGTTCTCGACCGCACCAAAGAGCCGGGCGCCCTGGGTGAGCCGCTTTACCTGGATATTTGCACCTCTTATATGGAAAAAGGTCAATCGCCGAGACTGCTCAACGGCCGCTATGGGCTGGGATCCAAGGAGTTCAACCCGGCCATGGCCAAGGCGGTTTTTGACAACATGAAAGCCGACAGCCCCAGAAATCATTTCACGGTCGGTATTGTCGATGACGTTACCCAGACATCCCTGGATGTCGGCGACAGCCTGGACGTGACGCCGAAAGGCACCGTACAGTGCAAATTCTGGGGCCTGGGGGCCGACGGAACCGTTGGGGCCAACAAAAGCGCGATCAAAATTATCGGTGACAACACCGATATGTTTGCCCAGGCCTATTTTTCCTACGACTCAAAAAAATCCGGTGGTATTACCATCTCGCATTTAAGATTCGGCCACGAACCGATTCAATCTACCTATCTGATCGACACGGCCGACTACATTGCCTGTCATAAAGCCAATTACGTGGATGTTTACGACCTGCTGGAAGGTATCAAAGACGAAGGCATTTTTTTGCTGAATTCGCCCTGGACGCAGGACGAAATGGATGAAAAGCTGCCGGCCGAAATGCGTCGCACCATTGCCGGCAAAAAGCTGAAGTTCTACAACATCGATGCCGTTAAAATCGCCGGTGAAGTGGGGTTGGGCGGACGGATTAACATGATCATGCAGACGGCCTTTTTCAAACTGGCCAATGTCATCCCGGTGGATGAGGCCCTCGGTTACCTGAAAGATCAGATTCAACAATTATTCGGCAAAAAAAGCCAGAAAATTGTCGATATGAACTTTGCGGCGGTGGACAAAACCCTTGAAAACCTGATTGAAATCAAATACCCGGCCAGCTGGGCCGAGACCGCGGAGCCGGATAAGGCGGATCAAGACGAACCGGATTTCGTTAAAAACGTGATGCGTCCGATGCTGGTGCAACAGGGCGATAAACTGCCGGTCTCCGCCTTTACGCCGGACGGAATATTTCCGGTGGGCACCACTCGCTATGAAAAACGCGGCGTGGCGATCAATGTGCCGGAGTGGATTATGGACAACTGCATCCAGTGTAACCAGTGTGCCATGGTTTGTCCCCATGCCACCATTCGGCCGGTGCTGTTGACTGAAGATGAATTGAACAATGCCCCGGCGGGTTTTGAAGCCAAAAAAGCAGTCGGCAAGGAACTGAAAGAATACCACTTCCGAATTCAGGTCGATAACCTGGATTGCTACGGTTGCGGCAACTGTGCCGACATCTGTCCTTCCAAGAAAAAAGCCCTGGTAATGAAACCGCTCGAAACCCAGCTTGAAAAACAGGTCCCCCTGTGGAGCTATTTCGAGGGTCTGCCGGTGCGCGACAACCTGACCGGTCGCAATACGGTCAAGGGCAGCCAATTTTGCCAGCCGCTGTTGGAGTTCTCGGGTGCCTGTGCCGGTTGCGGTGAGACACCCTACGCCAAACTGATCACCCAGCTATTCGGCGAACGCATGCTTATCGGCAATGCCACCGGGTGCAGCTCCATTTGGGGCGGTTCGGCGCCGGCCATTCCATACTGTGTCAACAAGGATGGGTTCGGTCCCACCTGGGGCAATTCTCTGTTTGAGGATTCGGCTGAATTCACTTACGGTATGCTGCTGGGCACTTTTCAGCAGCGCAATAAGCTGGCGGATTTGATGCGAGAAGCCGTTGGCACGGATGTGTCGCAGGAAATCAAGGACGCCATGTCCGGCTGGCTGGACAACATGAAAGATCCCGCAGGGTCGCGCAAATACGGTGACCGGTTAAAAACGTTGCTGCCGGCTCAAAACGGCAACGGTCTTCTGGCCCAGATCGCCGAAAAATCCAAATTGTTCACCAAAAAGTCCTTCTGGATCTTTGCCGGGGACGGGGCGGCCTACGACATCGGGTACGGCGGGGTCGATCACGTGCTGGCCACGGGCGAAGACATTAACATGCTCATCATGGATACCGAGGTTTACTCCAATACCGGCGGTCAATCTTCCAAAGCAACACCGACCGGTTCGGTGGCCCGATTTGCCGCTTCCGGGAAAAAGACACCCAAAAAAGACATGGGCCGCATCTCGATGAGTTACGGCTATATCTATGTGGCCAGCGTGTCGATGGGGGCCAACAAGCAGCAAATGATCAAAGCCCTGGTCGAAGCCGAAAGCTACGACGGTCCCTCATTGATCATCGCCTATTGCCCCTGCATCAACCAGGGCATTATGGCGGGGATGGGCAAAGCCCAGGAAGAAGAAAAGCTGGCGGTACAGTCCGGCTACTGGCCGCTGTATCGCTACAATCCGACATTAAAAGCCGAAGGCAAGAATCCGTTTATCCTGGATTCCAAGAAACCGGATGGAAGCTTAAAGCAATTCCTGGACGGCGAGATCCGGTATGCCTCTTTGAAACGGACCTTCCCCGAGGAAGCTGAAAAACTGCACAGCATGTTGATCGAGCAGTTTAACAAACGATACGAGGAACTGGCACTCATGGCAGATCCGACAATAGTTTGCAAAACTGATGAGCCTGCCGAGACCGAGTAGAATCATCAAATCGGTTGATATAAACAGAAAGGCTGTTTGGGAAACTAAACAGCCTTTTTTACTTTTTGGAGGTTCAAAGTTATAGCGATTGCCAATAATTGTTTCCGATCTTGATCGGCCTCTATTTCGTTCCTATGTTATTGCCTTAAATCATCAGCCGACTGAAATACTTTAATGTTTCGAATACGATTGGAGTGAAGCCCCTAACTTGATTATGATTTGGATTATGCGGAAAATTGCCTTCTTTCTCCTTCTGATTATCACCGTTGCACCTTCTTTATCTTTTGCACAGCAACCCCTGGAAACTCTTAAGCAGAACATAGAAAAGAGTATCCGCGTGCTGGAAGACCCTCAATTCGAAGACGATTCCCGTAAAGCGGAGCAACAGCAAATACTATGGGAAATTATGCAGCAAACTTTCGATTTTAAGGAATTTTCCAGAAAAGTGCTGGCTTCCCACTGGTATAAATTCAGCGCACCGCAAAGAAATGAATTTGTAAAGGTATTTAGCGAGTTTCTCGCTAAATTTTACCTGGGAAAATTGCAGGATCGATACAATGGTCAGAAGGTGAATTTTCTAAAGCAGCAAATGATCAGCAACTCCAAAACCCTGGTTGAAATTGAAGTTACCTGGAAAAAAATGAAAGTTCCATTAACGCTCCGGATGACCAACCGCAGCAGGAAATGGAAGGTATACGATCTGAGTGCCCTGGGAATTAATGCCGTGAGTAATTACCGCGCCCAGTTTAAATCGATTCTCAGCCAGGAATCGCCCAAGCAAATCATTGGCCGGCTTAAAGATAAGATCGCAGAACTGGATGAAAAAACTTAATTAATCCGATAATTTATCCGCCTTGAAAAGTTCCACTTGCCGGATTCTAACGGTTCTCTTGAAAATTGAGGTATGTTGTGTAGGCGAAGGACGGCTGATAAATTATTTTATTGATTTATTTCATCCTTATCCGCTAATTAGTGATTGAACGAAAACAGATGCAAATGAGTTGTTGGGTTTCGCCCTTAAAATTGACCAATTTCTAAATGTCTCAATTTTTTAGGCCAGTCCGCCAGAGGCGGAGAAACTCAGCAATGCCCTGATTTCCACTATCAATCGGTGTGCTAAATAGCTGTCGATTATCCAACATCCAGTATCCAGTATCGAGTTTCCAGCATCCAGGATCCAGTAATAAATGGCACAAAAAACTTCCACTTCTTTACTTGAATTTTTATCCAGGCACCGGATCGTAATGTTACTGGCCGCTATTTTGGGCATGATTATCGGGAGTCCGTTTTTAGACGACATATTTCATTATGCGGTAATTCCGGACATATTTATCACGATTATCTTTATTTTGGGAATATATGCGATCAGCCATAAAAAGTTGCATATATATATCGCGGTGGCGCTGGCAATCCCGATGTTTATCGGCGTCTGGTCCGCTTACATCTTTAAATCTCCCTATCTGGCTGTGCTAGGTCATTTCTTTGGCGCGCTTCTTATCGGTTTTGTCATCGGTCTGCTGATAAAACTTGTATTTAATGAGAAAGAGATTACTAAAGAAGCTATTTTTGCTGCCGTGGTTGTCTATTTATTGATGGCCATGATGTGGTCAAATGCATTTTTAATACTTGAGTTTTTTTATCCCGGTTCTTTTTCTATCCCCGAGAGCCCGTCCCTTGATCCATTTCAATTTCTTTACTTTAGCTTTGTTACGATTACCACGCTGGGCTACGGTGATGTTGCCCCCTTGACGCATAAGGCCAGTTCGCTGGTAATTCTTGAGGCGGTTACCGGACAGATATACCTGGTCGTGATTGTTGCATGGCTGGTGGGGATGTACGTTTCGCGGAGATCAAAATGAAGGTGTTCCGCCACAGGCGGATCAGTGTTCAGCGCCGCCGCTGGCCTGAAAAGCGGCCAGTTAAATCAGAAAAGAAACTTGGGTATTATAGATTCATATCAGGGCGGTTGCAGGCGATCTAATTTGATTCTTTTCGTCCTCGTCCTCGTGAATCAGAATTTTATCGAGGACGAGTACCAGGACGACGACGAAGTCCGTACCCGACGGCACTGTATATGAAGGTCAATGGCAGTTTCGCGAAAGAAACGGGCAGGGGACCTTGACCTATCCGGATGGCAGAAAATATGTTGGAGCGTTTAAAGGCGACCAGCGCCACGGTCAGGGGACCATGCTTCTTTCCCGATGGCCGCAAATACGTGGGAGACTTCTTATCCGGCAAGAGAACCGGCAGCGATACCATGACCTATCCCGCGGCCGCAAGTACACCGGTGAATTTAAGGATGGTCAAATAACCGGGCAGGGCGCCATGACCTATTCTGATGGGAAAAAGATGGAAGGAACCTTTAAAAACGGGGAGCTTGTGGGAAACTGAATGGAAGTGGGAAGTCGGAATGCGGAAGTCGGAAAAACGGCATAGCGCAGAGCGCTGATGCAGGGTAGGATACTGAGATGCAATGCCAGATTTCCTGCCTTGCGCCGTGAGCCCTGCGCCGTGAGCCTTTTTTTTTCAATCCACCACCTTATACCCTGCACCTTATACCTGATACTGTGAATATCCAGTAGCCAGGATCCAGCCACCAGCCTTATTTCAGTTTCTTCAGCCAATTCCCCTCGGCAAACCACTTCAGCTTCAGCTCATCCAGGATACCGCTGCCTTCGATATTGTTCAGCGTATTGCGGGTCCAGTTCATCAGTAACGGATCATTGGCCGGGATTGCGATGCCGATCGGCTCATAGGTTAACTGCGTGACGACCGAGAGCAGGCCGGCTTCCGGATAGCGGAAGACGGATACGACGCAAATGGGATAATCGGCGATCATGGCATGCGCCTTATCCTGCAGCACCATGTCCACGGCTTCGTCATAATCCCCGGTGGTGAACAGGGTCGTTTTATCCAGGAAGGCTTCGGCAAATGCCTGGCTGGTTGAGCCTCTAAGCGCCACAATTTTCGTATTGGGGTTATTGGCGTCTCTGGCCTCATCTGCATAGGCGATGGTTTTTACTTTGGTGAGAAACGCTTTGCCCGAAATAAAATAGGGGCCGATAAAAGCCACCTTCCGATTCCGTTCAGGGGTGATGGTCATGCCGGACAAAACCATGTCGACCTCTCCGGTCTGCAGCGCCGGCAGCAATTCGTTGAAAGGCTTGGTAACAAACTTTACCTTGACGTTCATCGCACTGGCCAGCATTCTGGCAAGATCGGGTTCGAGGCCAAAGATTTCACCGTCTTTGGAAGTCATGTTCAAGGGCGGCATGTTGCCCATGGTACCCACGATCAGCTCGCCTCGCTGCTGGATGCGATCGAGCACCGGGGATGCGGATGTACTGCTGGAACCCTGCTGCATCTGGGCGCAGCCGGTAAAAAAGATGAAAGCCAGAACCGAAACCAGGGTAACTTTTGCAAACTTCATTCTCATTCTCCTCAAATTAGATGGTTTAACCCTAATTGAGCGAAGCCCAATCAGCAGGTATTGGGTATTGGCTATCAGGAAATGGTTTGGTGGCCTTGCGTAACTCATTTTAGATGGCCCTTGCGGGTGACATATTAAAAATCAAACCCATTCCTTAAAACCAATACCCAGTACCAGATACCGAGTACCCACCAATTGAGTTTCACTCAATTGGGGTTTAATTTAAATTCTGATTAACATATATTACGTTTTATCTTCCGATTTTTTCGAGATTAGGATGTTGAAAATGTATTCATCATATTATAATTGTAAAGTTAAAAGCAGTGCTATTTTCTCATTTCTTTGAAGGCATTGATCAATCCGTCGGTAGACGCGTCATGGGCGGCAACCGGTTTGTCATCTTGCATTTCGGGCAGAATCCTGCTGGCCAACTGCTTGCCGAGTTCTACGCCCCATTGGTCGAAAGAAAAAATATTCCAAATAACACCCTGGACGAAGATTTTATGCTCATACATTGCAATCAGGCTGCCTAAGACCCGTGGGGTCAACTGCTTGAATAATATTGAATTGGTTGGTTTGTTGCCGTTGAATATTTTATGAGGCGCTAGCTTTTCAACTTCAGCATCTGTTTTACCGGCTGATTTCAATTCTGCGATTACTTCTTCACTGGTTTTGCCGTTTAAGAGGGCCTCGGTTTGGGCAAAAAAATTGGACAGCAGGATGTTGTGATGCTGGCCGAGCGGATTATGGCTGATAGCCGGTGCCAGAAAATCCGCCGGTATCAACTTGGTTCCTTGATGAATCAGCTGATAGAAGGCATGCTGGCCGTTGGTTCCCGGCTCTCCCCAAATAATGGGACCGGTCTGATACTCAACCGGTTTACCCTGCCGGTTGGTGGACTTGCCGTTGCTTTCCATGTTTGCCTGCTGGAAGTAGGCGGGAAATCGGCTTAGGTACTGATCATAGGGCAATATCACCTCTGTTGCGGCGCCGAAAAAATTATTGTACCAAATGCCGATCAAAGCCAGTATCACCGGAATGTTTTCTTCAAATGAAGCCTCTCTAAAATGCAGATCCATTTCATGGGCGCCTTGCAGCAGATCGATAAAGTTGTCGTATCCGATATAACAGGCAATTGACAAGCCAATAGCCGACCACAGTGAATATCGTCCGCCGACCCAGTCCCAGAATTCGAACATATTGTGAATATCGATACCGAATTCTCGAACTTTGGCGTCATTGGTAGACAGGGCCACAAAATGCTTTGCCACATGGGATTGATCCCGGGCGTGCTTTAAAAACCAATTTCTGGCACGGTAGGCATTGGTCATGGTCTCCTGGGTGGTAAAAGTTTTTGAGGCAATCATAAACAGGGTTGTTGCCGGATCTAATTGCTTCAACGTTTCCGCGATATGGGTTGCATCGATATTGGAAACGAAATGAACAGTTAAATCGGGATCAGCATAAGGTCGCAATGCTTCGGTGACCATCACCGGGCCCAGATCCGATCCTCCGATGCCGATATTGACAATATCGGTGATTTTTTTACCTGTATAGCCCTGCCACCCGCCGGATCTGACTTTGTTGGAAAAATCCTCCATTTTCTGCAGTACCCGATTGACCCGGGGCATGACATCCTGGCCGTCGACCATGATGGGTGAATTTGATCTGTTGCGCAACGCGATATGCAAAACCGGGCGGTTTTCGGTCTCATTGATTATATGCCCGTCGAACATGCCGGCCACGGCCTCTTTCACCCCGGTTTCCCGGGCCAGTTCGTTAAGCAGCTCGAAAGTTTTTGCCGTTATCCTGTTTTTGGAATAATCCACCAGAATGTCGTTGATTCGGATATGAAAGCGCTCAAATCTTGCGGGATCTTCCGCAAAAATATCCTTCATATGAACATCTTTAATTTTTTCATAATGGTGCCTGAGCTTTTGCCAACTCATGGTTCGGGTCGGGTTGATTTTTGGCAGCATATATAAAGCCTCCTTTATGTTGGCAACTGGGAAGTTTTACCCTCTTCGACTGATTTTCGGCTGCAAGGTTTTACTTTTAAATTTTCATACTTAGATTAGAATATTAATCCAAATTTGAGTCATTCAATTTAGGTTTAACTTAGTCACTGATATCTTCAAGTCAAATAATGCAATTCCATACAGAATGGCAAAAAAAAATCTGCATGTTGAGATTAAGGTAGTAAAGGATCTTGACGAAATAAGTCGAACAGCCGCCGACGTGGTCATACATCAGGCAAACGAGAGGGGATCTTCCAGCGGTCCTTTTACGCTCGCATTATCCGGTGGCTCCACACCCCGTTTGCTGCACAACCGTCTAAGCCTTGAAGCCTCTAAAATGAGCAGACGGGCATGGAAAAATTTCCATTTCTTTTGGGGTGACGAACGCCATGTGCCAGCGGAACATCCACAAAGCAATTACCGCATGGCCTGTGAAACTCTGTTAAATTCAGCGGCGGTTCCCGCGCAAAACATTCACCGGGTGTACGCGGAAGAGCCCGATGCTGTCATTGCCGCAGAAAAATATGAGCGGGAATTACAATCATTCTTTAATCTGAACACCGGTCAATTGCCGCGCTTAGACTGTGTTTTACTGGGTGTCGGAACGGATGGTCACACAGCTTCGCTTTTTCCCGCAACAAACGCGCTAAAAGAAAAAAGGCGGCTTGTGGCCGCCAACCGGGTTGAAAAATTTCAGACTCACCGCATCACCATGACGGTGCCCGTATTCAACAATGCCGCGCTTATAATTTTTCTGGTCAGCGGCAAACAAAAAGCGCCAGTCCTCAGGGAAATCCTCGAGGGCGATAATCGACCTGATCTTCTGCCGGCCCAGCTCATCCGGCCGACTAATGGGCGTTTGATCTGGCTTGTGGATCAAGCCGCGGCCGGCTGTTTGTCAGACTCCCTTAAAGTATAATATTAAAAATTGGAATGGATTCTATTATAAAGATCTAAATAAGACAGGATAAAAAGGATCATCAGGATTAATTGTTTCATCATCAATTTCCAGAAGAAATTGGTGAATCCGAATCCACTTTCGGTGGAGAGAAAGTTGCTGTACCGTGAGATCCACCGCCCTTGAACCTTACTATTGGAGCAGTGGCCGAACCAACATACTTTTGGCCGTATACATTAGCGACGAGCTATGCTTTCTATTGCGTATCTCGCCCGAGGCGATCGTGTATTCTTTGTTTCTTCCGGAAACAAAGAATAACAAATCCAGTAAATCCTGTTGATCCTGTCTAAAATTAACAAGATAAAATCGAATCCATTCATTTAATGCTTTAAATGCAACATATCGATCATAACCGACATCCTAACCGAACACCTTGGTTGAACAGCCCATAATTTTTTTATCTCGTAATTCTTTAACAAGCAATTGAACAAATGAAAGGAAAATCGCATGAACCCGAAATGCGACATTGGTTTGATCGGTCTGGCCGTTATGGGCCAGAATTTGATACTGAATATGGCCGATCACGGTTTTCAGGTGGCGGCCTATAACCGCACCACCCAAAAAGTTGATGAATTTTTGGCCGGTCCTGCCCGCCACAATTCCATCGTCGGATGTCGCATACCTGAAGAATTGGTGCAGCGCCTCAAACGCCCCCGGCGATTAATGCTGATGGTCAAAGCCGGGGAGCCGGTGGATCAGACGATTCAACAGTTTGCGCCTTTGCTGGAAGCCGGCGATATTATCATCGACGGCGGGAATTCCTATTATGCAGACACCGAGCGCCGCCTTAAAACACTCGAGTCCCGGGGCGTTTTATACCTGGGAACCGGCGTTTCCGGGGGAGAGGAGGGCGCCCGCCACGGTCCGAGCATCATGCCCGGCGGGTCGGCCGAAGCCTGGCCCCATCTTAAGCCGATTTTTCAAACTATCGCCGCTAAAGTAGGACCCAACAATGACATTCCCTGCTGTGAGTGGGTGGGGGCGGGCGGTGCCGGCCATTACGTCAAAATGGTACACAACGGCATTGAATATGGCGATATGCAGTTGATATGTGAAGCCTACAGCCTGTTGAAAGAAGGCCTGGACCTTTCCAACGACGACCTGTATGAGGTATTTGCGGATTGGAACCGGGCAGAGCTGGACAGCTATCTGATTGAGATTACCCGGGACATATTCTCTGTGAAGGATCCTGAAACGGGTAACACGCTGGTGGATATGATTCTGGACCGGGCCGGTCAAAAAGGAACCGGTAAATGGACCAGCCAGTTGGCCCTTGACCTTGGGGTGCCGACCACCCTTATCACCGAAGCGGTTTTTGCCCGCGTTCTTTCATCCTTTAAAGAAAAACGTGTTCGGGCCAGCAAGATTCTTTCCGGCCCCCCAATGGCCATTGAAAAGTTTCGTGAAACGGCTGATGTCCGACAGTTTATCGAGTCGGTGCGCCAGGGATTGTACGCTTCCAAGATCTGCAGCTACGCCCAGGGTTTTCTCCAACTGCAGGCTGCCTCAGAGGAAAAGGCCTGGGATTTGAAATACGGAGAGCTTGCGATGCTCTGGCGTGGAGGCTGTATTATCCGCGCGGCCTTTCTTGAAAAAATAAACCAGGCCTTTGACCGCGATGTCCATTTGGAAAATTTGCTGCTTGATGACTACTTTAAACAGGCGGTGGATGTGCGCCAGGACGGCTGGCGGTGGGTGGTCAGCACCGCCGCCCAAATAGGGATCCCCGCACCGGCTTTCAGTGCGGCGCTGAGCTTTTATGATGGATACCGCAAAGATCGCCTGCCCCAAAACCTGCTGCAGGCCCAGCGCGATTACTTTGGCGCCCACACTTATGAACGAATTGACCGGCAAGGGGTTTTCCACACCGACTGGCAAAAACTGCGACGGAAACCTAATTAACCAGCGGGATTGAATATTGAATATTTAAGGAATTCTATCATTAAAATTTCAAACTGCACTTTATGACCATCGACCATCGATTTTCGACATTTCGCCGCTAAGCGGCTAGTATGCTTTTTCGATCAGTTTGATTATTTGCTCCGAATTGGCTGACTCTGTAATTTCGAGGTGCCTGTCTGAGAGGCGTGAGTTTCGATGGTAGTAATCATCTATCGTCTTTCTGTCAGGGCAGCTGCTGCAGGCACCAATGGTTGTGCAGGCATATGATGCCCACAGCCGGCCTTGGGCGATGGCAGACAGGAAATTTTGAAATGAAAACTCTTTTTTCCCCCGCAGGCTCGTAATCATTCCCGAGGCAAAGGCATCGCCGGCACCGGTGGGGTCAACAATGTCTCCGATATCCAAAGGCCAGGCTAATACAATACCGTCTTTGCCACTTTTATATGTCCCGATGGCACCGAATTTGCTCAGCGTTATGACCGACGTAATTGAATGATATTGCAGCCACGTGATGATATCATAAAGCGATTTAAATTGATCTGCCTGCTTGAACATCTTTTTAATTTCTTCAACATTGAGCTGCAGCAGGTCGATGTGCTTTAGATCCTCTTGCCAGAAACCGATGCCATGCTGGAGTTGACTGTTGCCGAAATTGGCGAACATCAGGTATTTTTCGTGAAAATAATCAATCACCATCTTGGTGATTAACCCGGGTCTATGCGTATCTGAATCGAGTGTAATATGACCGATCATGACCGAGGCATGGTGTCCTGAATGAATTTGATTTAACAGGTTAAAACGCTTTTGAATATGATTCTCAGTCAGCGGGCTGCCCATAAAAGCTTCTGAGAATATCGTTCGTCTTTCCTGGTGGACTAAAACGGTCGCCCTGGGAGTCCGCACACCCGGAATAAAAAAATCGTCAGATTCTATGAATTGCTTTTCTTCGGCGGTCAGCCCTTTCTGAAGCGCGGCTTCAAGAATTTCATCCCGAATTTTATACCCGTTAGGGTCTTTACCGACTAACGGTACCGGGAATACAGGGGTCCCAACATTTAACAATCGCAATGAATAATTAACGCAGCTGCCGCCGATCAACTCATGGGAGTTTATGACGTGCTTTTTCCCCAACTCCACTTCCCCGTTGTGTTGGAGAATATATTCGACATTTCCGCTGCCGACGGTGATTATCGGAATTTTGCTGTCGGTTACATTTTCCACTGGATTCGATCCTTCAATTGCTGCGCCCTGCAACCTAATACCCCAATTGAGTGGAACTCAATTGGTGGGTACTCGGTATCTGGTACTGGGTATTGGTTTTAAGGAATGGGTTTGATTATTAAAATATCACCCGCAAGGGCCATATAAAATGAGTTACGCAAGGCCACCAAACCAA
>CACVKW010001051.1 GCA_902749685.1 Olavius sp. associated proteobacterium Delta 1
ATTTTTCACTCTTGTCCAAAAACGGGTTTAGAATGAGTCATAAAGTGAGTAATAATACGAGTCATTGAAAAAAATCCTCCTTATATGTAGGGTGGTTGTTA
>CACVKW010001052.1 GCA_902749685.1 Olavius sp. associated proteobacterium Delta 1
CTACCGCTATGTGTTCGATGATCCGGGCGACAACCTGTACGGGCGGGAGTTGCCCGATGACCGGCGCATGCAGTGGAAGTCGCAGTGGGCGGGCTACAACCAGCTGTATTATGATCCGGCGGTGGATTATGAGCCCTGGCCCAACCAGGTTGTCAATGATGCGGCGCTGACCCTGGATGCGGCCGACCCGGATACGCCGCGCTCGCACCCCATGGATTCGGCGACGACCTTTGATCTGAATGCGACCTATCATCAGTTTACCAGTGATACCGGCGCGATAATTGTTGACGATCAGGACAGCGAATTTAGCAAAACCCCGACCGGTGTCGGCGAACAGACGCTGCTCAGCACGGGGTTTGAAGAAGGCTCTCCTGCCTGGCAGGCGCACTGGGACGGCAACGGAGCCCCCGACTGGACCCGGGCCACTGATCAGGATCACAGCGGTTCCTGGAGCGCCAAGGGAGATAATACCAACCAGGGTAATCTAACCTCTGACAATCTGGATGCCGGCGATCTGGTCGCCGCCAACGGGGATTCGATCACGGTCGATTTCTGGTTCAGGAAAGATGACATTGAAGACGATGAATTCATCCTCTATTATTATGACGGAGCCAATTATGACCTAATTATGGATCTTGAAGATGGATACACTGACACCCGGGACGATCGCTGGATCCACTACCAGGAGACCATTACCGACGACCAGTATTTTACATCCAATTTCCGGATCCGGTTCTATCACAAGAATACTTCCACCCGTGAGAATGTCTGGATTGACGATCTGGAGATCACGAAAAACGGCGGCGGCACCGGCGGCTGGGAGGAGGCCACGGGCAGCGACCAGGCTTACAACGGCGACTACTGGTGGACCGGGGCCGACGGCGATTACACGGCCACCTGGACCCCGGACATTCCCGAAGATGAAGATGGCGACTACGATGTCTATGCCCGCTGGCATGCCGA
>CACVKW010001053.1 GCA_902749685.1 Olavius sp. associated proteobacterium Delta 1
AGGTCAGCCAAATGACTAAGTATCTGAATTTATTAGATCTGGGATGAAAAATCGGGCAAAATGAAGCTGCTTTTTGCCTACAGACCGAAAACAAGAGTCCAGCATCCAGCATCCAGCATCCAGTATCCAGCATACCCTGCAGCCAATATCCCGAACCGGTTCATTCCAGGATTCCCCAATTCAGTAATTGCGGGCTAAGCTTGACCCACTGTTGACATCATATGAAAGTGAGCCTAGATTAAATTACACACTAGAAAATCATCATAATTTGAATATAGGGTACGTATGCGGCGATTCATTTTCCAATTTTTCCTCTATATCGCTTTGATTGTCGCAGCGCTTCCTCTTCTTTCCAAGACCGCAACTGCGAATCCAGCCGCTCTGACCCGGGCGACAGAGTATTTCCGGACCGGCCGCTATCCCGAAGCTCTGAGCCTATTTCAGCAGTCCGAGGTCACCGATCGAATCTCAGGCGTCATCGGTGCCAGCCGTACCTGGGTCATGACCGGTCAGTATGCCGCAGCCGAAGCGATCTGCCGCCAGACACTGAGGGAACGCGACGGAGAGCTGCGCATCATCAGCCAGCTGGCGGAGATCCTTGCCATGACGGGGCGTTCGGATGAAGCCATAAGTATTCTTGAACCGGCCGTAAACGCCGCCGCTTCGCCGCGCAGCCTGATCCAATACGGCAAGCTGCTGCAGCTGCGGGGCCGTCGAGACGAGGCGAGGGCGCTTTTTCAGCGCGCCGTCTCCTTATATGACACCGGTCAGGTTATCGAATCGGAAGACCTTGCCATGGTCGGGGTGGCAAACTGGGCACTGGAACGGTTTCATGACGCAAACCGGTTGTTCCGGGAAGCCCTGCGGACAGACCCGGAAAACATCGAGGCCGAGGTTCTCTGGGGGGATCTCTTCCGTGAAAAATACAACAATGCCGAAGCCCGCAAATCTTACACCGCGGTCCTTGAACGCAACTCGAAACATGTTCCCGCCCTCGTCGGCATGGCAAGAACGTTGCACGGCAGCGCAGCCCAAAAGTTACTGGAAGACGCGTTAAAAATAAATGCATCCGCCGAATCCGCCCTGGAAGCACTAACGGAGGTTGCAATCGAAGACGGCCGCCTGGATTGGGCCAAGGCATATCTCGCCAGCATGCTCGAGGTCAATCCCGAATCCGTGAATGCCAGGACCCTGCTGGCCGCCATCGCCTATCTCGAAGAAGACGTCGGGCAATACACGGCGCTCCAACAGGCGATGGCACAGTTCAGTCCCGGCAACGCCCGGTTCTACGACCGGATCGCACAGATCTGCGGACGAAAATACCGCTTCGACGACGCCGTTGCAATGGCGCGCCTGGCGTTGAAAACCGATCCGCAGCACGGCAACGCCGCCACAACACTGGGGATGAACCTTCTGAGACTGGGCCGCGAAGAGGAGGGTCGCACGCACCTCGAACAGGCGTTTGAAAACGACCCGTTCAATTTCTGGACCATGAATATGCTCAGGGTCCTCGATGCGCTGGCGGTTTTTGAAACCCGCCGGACCGAACATTTCATCGTCCGGCTGCACCCCTCGGATGCGGACATGCTCTGGCCCTATCTGGCGCCCCTGCTCGAAGAAAGTTGGGTGACACTGACGCAAAAATATGAATTTGAGCCGCAGGGCCCCATTCTGGTAGAGGTTTTCCCGGATCACGAAGACTTTGCGGTGCGCACTTCCGGATTGCCGGACATCGGCCCGCTGGTGGGGGTCTGCTTTGGCCAAGTGATCACCCTCGATTCGCCCCGGGCGATAAAGCCGCCGCGTTCCGTGAACTGGCAGGAGATTGTCTGGCATGAATTCGCCCACGTGATCACGCTGCAGATGTCCCGCAACCGCTTAGCGCGATGGTTGTCCGAAGGGATTTCCGTATATGAGGAAAACAACGGACGGACCGAGTGGGGCCGCCGACAGGACCTGGAACTTGTGAAGGCCGTTCAGGGCAGTCGGGTTCTGCCGATAAAGACTCTCAATGAAGGGTTTTCCAAAGCAACGTCCACGGAAGATCTGAGTTTCGCCTATTACCAGTCCTATCTGGTGGTCGAGTATATCGTTGATCGTTACGGATTTCAGTCCTTAAAGGACCTGATTTACCAGTACCAAACCCCAAAGGCGGTGGAAGATATTTTCCTGGGCGTGTTTCACGTGCCCTTGGCATCATTTGAAAAAGGGTTCAGTACCTGGCTGGCGGACCGCGTCCGGCGGATCGATGTGTATGTTCATCAAGCGGCCGCCGCGGCCCAGCGATCGCCGCATACCGGCCAGACAGCGGCTCCTGCAGTGCCGTCTCTGGCGGAATCCTCGACCCCTGAAGCGGTTGCGGAGGCCATGCGCCAACGGATCGCGGTCCAGCCCCGTGATTTTGAGGCGCACTTTCAACTGGGCCTGATTTTGGCCAGGAACGCCGACGATGACGACGCGATCACACATTTGAAAATTGCGCGGGACCTGCTGCCGGAATACGCGGGTGTGCCCAATCCCCGTCAGGTCCTGGCGGATCTTTACCAGGCGCGGGGTGATGAGGCCGCTATGCTCCAGGAACTGGAAGCACTGGCCCGTTACCAGCAACATGCTTTCGATGCGTATTTCGGGCTCGCCAGGGCGCACCTCGATCGCAATAATGACACCAGAGCGATTTACTTCCTGGAGCGTGCCATTGCCGTGGATCCTTACCAGCCGGAGGTGCACCGCCTGCTGGCCCGGACCGCTTATAAAACGGCCGATTACGAACGGGCCATCCGGGGGTACAAAATTCTGACGGCCCTGGAGATTACGGACCCCGTCAGGGCGTACACCGATCTGGCGCAAGCCTATCTGGCCAGCCGCAATAAAAAGGAAGCCAAAAGCGCCGCGCTCCTGGCCCTTGAAATTGCGCCGACATTTGAACGGGCGCAGAACGTCCTGCTGGATTCGCTGCCGCCCGAATATATTCAAAGGTAATCGATTTTGAAAAGGTCCCTTCTCGGTGACGGCTGGGAGCATACCTTCGATGAGTTTTACCCCTACCCGACGCGCTATTGCAACGCGGCGTATAAAATCGGCATCAACACGATCATCTATGCCTTGAGTCACTAATCCCCTGGAGGAAGGGACGAATTATGAGATTGGGCGTGCTTTTTTTTGCGATAATTTACCTCGGCGTCACTCACCTTGCCTTTGCGCAGCAACCATCATCAGACGGATCCGGCACTGCGGGTGACGCATTCACCTTCGTCCGCATCCAGTACGACAACACCGGCGGCGGTCTGAGTGACGACTGGGGCTGGGGACAGGGGGGCACCTGGCGCATCGACTACCCCGACGCCGATTTTAACTTTTTGCGCGGGGTGACGCGGCTGACCAATATTCATATTAACAGCAGCCCGGCGGTTTTGCGGTTGGACGATGATCGCATCTTTGAATACCCCTTTCTCTATATGCTCGAGCTGGGACGCAACGGCGGGCCCAAACTCACTGAGAAGGAGATCCGGAATCTGCGCGAGTACCTCTTGCGGGGCGGGTTCCTTTTGATTGACGATTTCTGGGGAACTCTGGAATGGGACACTTTTTATCAGGCTTTTGGAAAAGTGTTCCCCGATCGCCCGGTCATCGAGCTGGATAAAGACCATCAGATCTTTCACTGTTTCTACGACATTGACGGTCCGCAGATGATTCCCGCCGTCTGGAATTTTCAAAACTATGCGGAGCAGGACGTCGAACAGGCGCACAATCGGGCAGTTCTGGACGATGACGGCCGGGTCATGGTGTTGATCAACTGGAACTCGGATATCGGTGACGGCTGGGAACACACGTACCATCCGTCCTATCCGACAAAATACGCCAATCTGGCGTATCAACTCGGCGTCAATTACCTGATATATGCCATGACACACTGACGAAATCGCCTCCCGGAGGCCAACTGGGGCAAGTCCCTTAACTTCTTTTTCCAGGAGATCGTATGACTACCGAACCAGCAGAGTTGATAGACCTAACCGAAGGGCCGACCAAAGAACAGGTCCAGGTAACGGACGACCTTGAGGTTGTTGTTCGATTAAAAGAGGGCCGGGAGAAGATACTGCACGAATTGAAGAAGGTGATTGTGGGTCAGGACGACGTCATCGAAGAAGTCCTCATTGCACTATTTGCCGGCGGACACTGTCTGATTACGGGCGTTCCCGGTTTAGCCAAAACCCTTCTCATCAAAACCATCGCCGACATCCTGAAATTGGAATTCAACCGGATCCAATTTACGCCCGACCTGATGCCGGCCGATGTGGTCGGAACGGAAGTGGTGCAAAGGGACCAATCGACCGGGCGGCGAACATTTAAATTCGTCAAAGGGCCGATTTTTGCCAATATTCTGCTGGCGGATGAAATCAATCGAACACCGCCAAAGACACAGGCGGCACTGCTCGAGGCAATGGAGGAGCGGCAGGTGACGACAGCCGGGGTGACCTACCCGCTCGACCAGCCATTTTTCGTGCTGGCGACCCAAAACCCCATCGAGCTCGAGGGAACCTACCCCCTGCCGGAAGCCCAATTGGATCGGTTCATGTTTAAGATATTGATCGACTACCTTGCCGAAGAGCAGGAGATCGACGTCGTCAACACCACCACCCGGATTCTCGACAACGCGGTGGAGAATGTCCTGACGGGGCGGGATATCATCGATTTTCAGCGCATTGTGCGCCAGGTGCCCGCGGCCGAAGCAGTGACCCGGTATGCCGTCAGGGTTGTCAGGGCCAGTCGGCCGAGTCATGGCTCTGCGCCAGATTTTATCAAGCAGTGGGTGAGCTGGGGCGCCGGACTTCGTGCTTCACAGAATCTGATACTCGCCGGAAAGGTACGGGCGCTGCTCCACGGGCGCTACAATGTCTCTTACGGCGACATTCGTGCACTGGCCCACCCGGTGCTGCGCCACCGGATCCTGTTGAATTTTCACGCGGAAGCCGAGCGCGTCACCACCACCCAGTTGATCGACCGGCTGCTGGAAGTGGTCCCGGAACCGGCTTCCGGTTTATAGTGGGTTTCGAGTCCTTGCCCGGAATGCCCGACTCTATGTTGCCTTGCAAGGCGAGCACCGGAATTAAGGTCTCAGGAGTACTGGAGTATTGGAGTCATGGAAAAAAATAGGACATTTTGGGGTGGTCATAATAATTTGCCCACACCAACCTGTATTTGTTTTTGCTCAATTACTTTCACCGAGCAAATGATTATGTTGCTGCATTGTTAAAACGCGGTCAAAAAGCATAAATCTGAATTACTAGCAATACTCCAATACTCCAGTACTCCAGCACCCCGGCACTGTGTTAACGACAAAGCCGGTTATCAGTGACCGGGTATAGAGAACCAGGATTTTAATCTAAGAAAAAATTATGATGCAAGAAATCAGTTTTCTCGAACCCAAAGTTCTGGCGAGTATCTCCAATCTGGAGCTTCGCGCAAGAACTGCTGTGGAAGGTTTTGTGTCGGGACTTCACAAAAGTCCTCACCGCGGATTCAGTGTGGAGTTTACCGACTATCGGCACTACAACCCCGGAGATGACATTCGACACGTGGACTGGAAAGTCTATGCCCGGTCCGGCGAGTACTTTATCAAGCAGTATCAGGATGAGACCAATGTCCGCTGTCATATTTTGCTGGATTGCAGTGCGTCCATGGGCTACGGATCAGATACTCTGACAAAACTGGAGTATGGGCGGACACTGGCTGCCGCACTTGCGTATTTCATGTTCGGCCAAAAGGATGCCGTCGGTCTGACCGCATTTGACGACGGGATCCGAGAGTATCTGCCCGCCAGGTACCGGCGCGGTCACCTGATGCAAATTCTACGGGCACTGGCGCACCTAAATCCGGGTCAAGGAACCAATCTTGCCCGGCCGATTTCAGACTTGGCCGTTGGTTTGAACCGCAAAAGTATAGCCATTGTCATCAGTGATCTGCTCGATGATGAAGCGACCATTGTCCAGGGGTTGCAGCACCTCCGGTTCAAAGGCAACGATGTCATTGTGTTTCATGTCATGGACGACGCCGAGCTGACCTTTCCCTTTGAGAAAATATCGGAATTTGAAGACTCGGAGAGTCATCAGACCGTGGCCGTGACGCCGCAGGCGATGAGAGAGGGATATCTCGCGGAAGTGGAGAAGTTTTGCCGCTTTTACCGGCAAAAATGCCGCGCCGGCGGGATCGACTACTGTCTGTTGAACACGGCCGAGCCCCTTGACATTGCCCTGGCCTCGTATCTGTCAAAACGGGCCAAACACTACTAGTTTCGAATCTTGGCAGAGACAACCAATCAATTTCGAGGCGGCTGGAGAGCGGGCGTATAGTTGGCAAATGCCCAAAGTTAACCCTATAGTTGCATAAAATTTTGAAATCCAACTTAGCCGCTGCAATGAAGACCATTGAAAGTATTGACTGATCCTGGATTCTGGTTTCTGGATAC
>CACVKW010001054.1 GCA_902749685.1 Olavius sp. associated proteobacterium Delta 1
TGCCTGGCTCGCGGATCCTCGCAAAAGGCCGTGTGATAAAAATCAATGACGCGTTTGAGAAGTTTTAAAAGTTTTGCAGGCAGACCCTTTTGCCTGGCAGGTTGTTTCTTTTTTGCAGATCTCTTGATCGATTTAAA
>CACVKW010001055.1 GCA_902749685.1 Olavius sp. associated proteobacterium Delta 1
GATGCTGGATGCTTGATACTCGATGCTGGATATCTAACAGGACACTATCGGTGAATTTCAACGACATCCAGGATCCAGAAACCAGAATCCAGGATCAGTCAATA
>CACVKW010001056.1 GCA_902749685.1 Olavius sp. associated proteobacterium Delta 1
ATCCGACTTGAACGGCTGGTTCAAATTTGATCCGGTTTTGGCACGACTCTTGCTATTGGTGTAAAGTACCCTCAATCTCTTCCAGATATATATTATCTCATATATTCAAGATGTTGGATGTTTTCACGATCAGTCGTAAAATCATGGGTCTCCTGCCGAAGGCTTCCTTGAACCAGTGATTGAGTAGAAGCTGCATAATTATACAAATAAAAGCTATTGACAAGAAAAATCTATTATATTATGGATAATTCTAACTACATAACTCCGTATATTGTTCTTATACAGAAAACTGGATAATTATCATGAAACAGATCCCACAACCCACAAAAGCGCGCTATGATGCGCTGCTGGCTCAACACCATATCCATAGAAAGTTCCATCCTTTCTACCTGAAATGGTTACGATATTACCTGGATTTTTGTCGAAAATATAATTTCAAAGAATCCGATAAAAATAGCCTACCGCACTTCGTTAAAAAACTAAAGGCGAAAAAACAAACGGATCAACAACAAAATCAAGCTTTCAATGCCATATCAATATTCCATGAAACAGAACCCGTCGCAATAGAACCCGTCAACAAAAACAAGACAGCGCATTTTAAAATCCAACAAGATATAAAACCATATAGCATTGAAAAACGGCAAATCACCAATGCCAGTTGGATGTCGGTCTACAAAGATCTAAAAGCTGAAATCAACATCAGGCATTACTCGCCAAGTACACTAAAAACATATACCGGATGGGCCAGACAGCTCCAGAACTATACCAGGAGCAAAGATCCTCAACTGCTCGTAGATTCCGATGTAAAAGATTTTCTGACCTATCTTGCTGTCGACCGCAAGGTAGCTGCTTCAACCCAGAACCAAGCGTTTAATGCCCTTTTATTCTTTTTCAGACATGTCATGAAAAATGATTTTGGCGAACTAAAGACATTCCACGAGCCAAAATAAAACCATACATCCCAACCGTATTGTCACGGGAAGAGATTGACGCGATTATTGCAAGGCTGAAATACCCTTACGATTTGATCGTCAAGCTGTTATACGGCTGCGGTTTGCGCCTGTTTGAATGCATGAATCTTCGTGTTAACGACCTTAATTTCGACACCGGCATTTTATCCGTCCACGACGGCAAAGGTAAAAAAGATCGCACGGTTCCACTGCCTGAAAAAATTATTCCGGAATTAAAAGATCATCTCGAATCTGTGATCAACCTGCATCAGGAAGATCTAAAATCAGGGTATGCCGGCGCTTTTCTTCCAAACAGAATTGAGAAAAAATATA
>CACVKW010001057.1 GCA_902749685.1 Olavius sp. associated proteobacterium Delta 1
GGAATAGGGACAGGCACTTTACGTTTGACACCCATGAGTTTTTGTGGAATATAAGACCAAAGCTAGCATAAAAAGGAGCCTATCATGCCCAGAACCCAGCGAATGAAAATTGATGACCAAAGTACGGTATATCATATAATGTCCCGAACTGCCCTGGATGGCTTTCCCTTGGGCGATATAGAAAAGGATTTTATGCTGGATCTCATCCGGCGATACGCGGCTTTGTATTTGGTTGAGATTTTAGGATTTTGCCTAATGGGAAACCACTTTCACATCCTGGTACGGGTGGTTCCCGAATACAAATTTTCAGACGAAGATATTTTAAAACGCTATGTGAATTTTTATGGTGATGAGCGCATCTTTGCCGATGGGCTGGTTCCGTCCTTGAGGCTAAAATTATCCAACCTTTCAGAGTTTATGCGTGAAATCAAGGTCGGTTTTGCCCGGTTTTACAACCGGCGTCACAACCGGCGGGGGTATTTCTGGGGCGATCGCTTTAAAAGCGTGATTGTCGAAAACGGAGAAACGCTTATCAACTGCCTGGCCTATATTGATCTGAATCCGTTGCGCGCCGGTCTGGTTGAACGTCCTGAGCAATATCGGTGGAATTCATTGGGTTATCACATCCAGACCAACAATCAGGATCAATTTCTTTCGACCGATTTTGGTTTAAAACAATTCAACATCCAAAGTGAACCCGAGCGCATCAAAATGTATCGCCGATATGTTTACGAGGCGGGCTCACTAAGCCGTCCCGAGAAAGGCAGCGTCACGGTTATCGAAGATAAGGTTATCGCAAAAGAGCGCCGCAGAGGGTTTGAACTCAGCAAAAGCGATCGTTTCAGGTATCGCACGCGCTATTTTACGGATTCGGGTA
>CACVKW010001058.1 GCA_902749685.1 Olavius sp. associated proteobacterium Delta 1
AAATTAACAACCACCCTACATATAAGGAGGATTTTTTTCAATGACTCGTATTATTACTCACTTTATGACTCATTCTAAACCCGTTTTTGGACAAGAGTGA
>CACVKW010001059.1 GCA_902749685.1 Olavius sp. associated proteobacterium Delta 1
TAGATTTTTTTATTCGTTGTAATATAAGCAAGTTAGAGCAATAATTAGCATAACTCGCATAATTCCTGAAATTTCTTTTTACAAGTGCGAAATGTAAGTGACACCCTTCGGTTTATTCGCGATATAATAGCTTAATTCAACAAACTAAGGGGATTAGCCTGTACCAATCTCCTAAACTCCCAAGGCTAATGATGTTTGAAAGGCCCATAAATATTTGTTATTTACTATCATGCTCATATAAGCTTTACAGGCAGAGTCAATAATGACCCTGCTTTTTTTAGGGATAGTCAAAAAGTTGAAAGTATTTTTAAAAGAAGTCTTTTAGGAGTTATGCGTCATGCCTCAGGGAACAGTCAAGTGGTTCAATAGCAAGAGGGGTTGGGGTTTTATAGTCAAAGAAGACGGGGAAGACATTTTTGTACACTACTCCGCGATTAAGGGCGATGGTTTTAAATCCCTTGATGAAGGTCAGCATGTGCAGTTTGAGATTGAAGAGGGCGACAAAGGCCTCGCAGCAGCGAATGTTGAGCCGGTATAATCGGCATCACTCATAATCACAAACCGGCAAAATTAGATTCAGTGGAATTTGGTTATCCTATGGTGGGGTTTGCCCTGAACGCTCGGCCTACTGATTAAGTGCGTCTCTCAGACGCTGCATTTCTGATTCAGCCTGGCTGACCATCTCCTCGATGATTTCCTTAAGGGGCTGCACTTTGTCCACCAGCCCCACCGACTGACCGGCCATGAGAGATCCCCTGCCGGTATCGCCATCGATAACCGCGCTGCGCAGCGCACCGGCCCAGAATTCTTCCACTCTGAATTGAGCCTCCAACTTGTCCAACAGGTTATTGTCCAGTTTGTTCAACAATTCCAGCTGAAGTTTGGCAAATTCGATGGATCCTTCGTTTTTAAGGGCCCGCACGGGGATGACGGGAAGCCGACTGTCAAACTGCGGTGTGGCGACAGCATCCCTGGCTTTGGCCATGCGAAAGGTTTCCTTGAATTTCGAATGTGCCATACACTCTTCAGCCATGATAAAGCGGGTTCCCATCTGGATTCCCGCTGCTCCCATCATCAACAGATGCGCCATCATACGTCCGGTGGCAATTCCGCCGGCGATGAAGATCGGTACCGATTCGACACTAAACAGAATCTGTTGGATCAGCACCGATAACGCCACCGGACCGATATGACCGCCGGCTTCCGAACCTTCCAGTATCAGCGCATCGGCCCCCCGCTCAATTAGCTGGTGAGCCAGGGGTGCTGTCGATGCAAAACACACAACCCTGGCCCCATGTTCTTTGGCTTTTTCGATTTCACTTTTTTTGGGGATCCCGCCGGCAAATACAACCAGCGGGCATCCCAAGCGGCAAATCAGCTCAAGCTGATCTTTATAAACCGGTGCCAGCGTGATGAGATTGATACCAAAAGGATTTTCGGTCAATTCTCCGGTTTCAATAATTTGTTTTTCAAGAATATCAACCGGCGTGTTGCCGCCGGCCAACAGCCCGAATCCACCGGCATTGCCGACGGCGCTGACCAGCTTGGGATCGCTGACCCACGTCATCGCACCGCACATGATTGGATATTTGCAGCCTAAAAACTGTCTGCCGTTTTCAAAAAATTTATCGATTAGCATGACAGGTCCTCTAAAAAGATCTACTTTTCCAGTAATTCCCGTGCGTGTTCCAGGGTGGTTGAGGTAATGTCTTCTCCTCCCAGCATCCTGGCAATTTCCTTGTGGCGGCCATCTTCGCTCAACGGTTGAATGGCCGTCTGGGTTCGACCATCTATCACGTGCTTTGAGATGCTGAAATGATGCTCGCCGAATTTTGCGATTTGTGGAAGATGAGTGATACAAATAACCTGGTGATGCTTTGCCAGTTCCGCTAACTTGCGGCCCACTACCGCGGCCGTTCCACCGCCGATACCGGCATCCACTTCATCAAAAATCACGGTCTCAACCGAATCGGTCTCTGCCAGAATGGCCTTTAGCGCCAGAATGATCCTGGACAGCTCACCTCCGGAGGCAATAGATGCCAGTGGCTTTAAGTCTTCACCGAGGTTCGGGGCAATCATAAAACTAACCCGATCAATGCCGGTTTCGGTGAGCGCATGGTCATCGATTTTCAAATACCGATCGATTTTCTGATTCCAGAAAATGGCGTTTAGGTCTACCTTGAAAATGGTTTGAACCATTTTAAGTGAAGAAAGTCCATCGATTATTTTTTTGGATAGTACTCCGGCGGCCTTTTTTCTGTTCCGCGAAAGTTTCAGGGCCAAATCATTACATCGGTCACGCAGCCCGGCGATTAAATTTTTAACATCATTTATTTTTTCACCGATGTTCTCGACATTTAAAAGTTCCTGTTCAATGCTCTCCAGCTGTAACTGCACAGCTTCCAGAGAGCCGCCGAATTTGCGTTTGAGTTTGTTTAGCTGATCCAGTCTCTCTTCGACGTCCTCAAGTCGCTGTTCATCTATCTGTATCAACCTCAGATAGGATCTGAGTTCTTCGATCAGGTCTTCGATGTGGTATGTGGATTCCTCCAGGCTGCCGGCACCGGCATTGAGCTGTGAATCAATTTGCCCGGCCCGTTCAAGGTTTTTCTTTACTTCAAGTAATCGTTCGATGACAGAGCCGGGTGCTCCATAAAGTTCTTCTATGCTGCCGTGCACGGTTTGGTAAAGGATTTCAGCATTTTTCAGGCGCAAACGCTCCTGTTCCAGTACGGTGTCCTCCCCGGGAATAATACCGGCATCGGAAATCTCTTTTTTCTGAAATTGAAGCAGCTCTAAATGTTCTGCCTGGCGGTCACGAATACTTTTTAACTTTTCAAGCTCATCAATCAAGGGCAGTAATTGATGATATTGATCATAAACATTTTGCCGCTGCGACATTAGACCACCGAATTGATCCAAAATTAAAAGATGCTCATCCTCCTTTAACAGGCCCTGATGAGCATGCTGGCCCGAAATACTGGCCAGGTTTTCGGTAATCGAGTTCAAAATTTGGATGGTCGCCAGGCGTCCGTTTACATAAACCCGGTTGCTGTCGGAACGTGCGATGATGCGGCGAATCAAAAGCCCTTCCCTAGAATCGTATCCCAGGTCGGACATAATTCGGGCTACGCTGCTGTTGGGGGAGATGTCAAATAAGGCTTCGAGCTCAGCTGCTTTAGCTCCTGTACGCACCAGGTCAGCCGATGCGCGGCTTCCCAACAGCAGGTTAACGGCGTTGAGGATAATCGATTTTCCAGCACCGGTCTCTCCGCTTAATATCGTGAGGCCGTCTGAAAAACCAATTTGCAGATCATCAATGATGGCAAAGTTTCGGATGGACAGTTCTTTAAGCATTACAGGTATTTATACTTCAGAGTGATCTTAGGGCACATACGCAACTTTGGAAAATTATATTGCACAATGCCGGATTTTTGTAAAGATCTTGTTTTTTCAAAACAAGATCTTTGATATGAAAGAGAAAGGAAATGCAGAATAAGCTGTCACTGCAGTAGACGCAGGTGCAAGGGGTCGTAACGCTGACCGATTAGGATACCGCAATTTTGGTTAATTATCTTAGGGTCAGGCTGATGTCCCGCAATATGAATGTCTTCAATTATTGCCTTTTTTACCTGGATATGAACCTCAACATCGGCGGAATCAATTTGCAATTTGTGTTTTACGCTAAATTCGGGAGACCGGCCAATATTCCATTCCCACGATCGATACTTTTCTTCTGCCAGTCGGTAGACGGCATCCCAGTCGGCAGTCGCCAGTTGATATCCCTCTACCGCACCAAAGCTTTTGGATACCCCGGCAATCAGCTCGGCTATGAAGGCTTCCATTTCCATCGGGCGGGACAGATAGTCTGAAATGTTTGTCACCCTGCTCGGGATGGATGCAATGGCACGAGATTCAATAATTTCCAGATTCGATTGCAGCACCTGTTGCAATGTGTCCAGCTCGGCATCGAACAGCAAGGTCCCATGGCTGAGCATTCGTCGCATATTGGCATGCTGCGAATTGCCGGATATCTTTTTATTCTCGACGACGATGTTGTTTTTCCCGCTGAGTCCCGCCGGCACCCCCAGACGTTTTAAAGTATCTATTACGGGTTGCAGAAGCTGTTTGAAGTAATCCAGTTTTTCTTCGCCAAATTCTGTAATGAAGCTGAAATTTAAATTGCCTGTATCGTGGTAAACCGCACCACCGCCGGATATGCGGCGTATCGACCGGATTTGCTTTTGGGCTGCCAGTTCCGTATTGATTTCCTGAAACGGGCTTTGGTGATTGCCGATAACTATTGACGGCTGGTTGATGTAAAACAGCACATATTCATGGCGGGTATCCAGGTTGCGGTAGCAATGCTCTTCCAAGGCCAGATTGATTGCGGGATCGGTAATTTTGTGGTTGTCAATTAACAGCATGGTTACTGCTCAAGTGGCATGCCAAATATGTTGGTAGCGAAAGGTGGATTTAATAAATAATACATATTAGTCCACAATATAAATTCCAATTTTCAAATCCCAAACCTCAAATAAATCCCAAATTCCAATATTCAACATTGAAACAATAGATAACAGTAATTTGTATCGATTTCGGGGTTAACAATGATTCCTATTTTTATTGAGCTCATACCAACACTTGCACTTTGTAGTAACCCGATGCGTTTGGATCATTGGAGCTTGGAATCTGGATTTTGTCCTTCGACTTCGCTCAGGATGGTGAGCTTGTCGGACCATTTGTGATTGGTAATTTGGTGCTTGGAATTTTTCTAAAATTAAATTGTAGGTATCCTGCTCGTTTTTATAAAAATATCGTGGGACGCCACACCCGCCCATATGTCACCCTTCGTCCGCCAGTTCGACCAGGGCCTGACCGGTCAGTCGGTACAAAATCCAGTCCTGCATGGGTTTGGCGTTTAACCTGTCATAAGTGCGGATGGCGGGCGTGTTCCAGTCCAAAACCGACCATTCAAATCGGCCGCAGTTGCGTTTTATGGCCAGGCGGGCAAGGTGCACCAGCATCATACGGCCAAACCCCTTGCTGCGGTACTGCGGTTTGACATAGAGGTCTTCGAGATAAATTCCCGGTTTGCCGACAAAGGTTGAAAAATTATAAAAAAACAGTGCGAAACTAATTGGGATATCCTGATACTCTCCGATCAACGCCTCGGCAAACGGACGTTCACCGAAAAGTGATCTGCGAATATCGTCTTTCGTAGCAACGACTTCGTGGGTCAGGCGTTCAAATTCGGCCAGCTCTTTTATCAGAGAGAAGATCGTGCCGGCATCGTTTTCGGCAGCCGGCCTGATTCTAAAATTTGATGTTGTCATCGAGTTCTATTCTCCTGGAATAGTTGTGTAAAAATAGTACTGTTAAGGTTTCAAAACTTCGCAATTTAGGCTTAAGACAATTCTTTTCTATGAGTCGGTTATATCCTCCGCGGTATACGTGCCCCACTTGCCGATGGTGACAACACCATCTTCCTGCAAACCTTCGGCGATCGATTCAAAAACGGCATCGACGGCCCGGGTGGCCGTTTTTTGGGGCAGACCATCCAATTTATCAGCTACCCTTTTAACCAATTCTTTTTTATTCATTGTCGATCCTCTTAGTTAAAGGTGAGTTAATCGTTTTTAAATTGAAAGCCCATTGCCGCAACGGTTTCCCGATCACCGGGCTGGTTGCGATTATACAGGTATTCTGCAACCGCCTGTCGGTCCGCTTCGGATTTGTTCTGGATGAGATCGCTTTTGGCCGAGATGGAAGCGGGCTTGACCTCGATCACTTCACAGGCCTTATAACCGGACATATCTGCGGTGACTTTTTTAAAATCATCGGTGTTCTCGTGCTTGGCGATCAATGCATTCAGCGCATCCAATTTCAAGGCACTGTCTTTGACAACGGCGGTGGATCCGCGGATGATGACGCAATGGTAAAATTGGTGCAGATTACAAATGGGACGGTCCGGATCCAGGCCGATGTCAATGTAGGAAAGCGGTACATCGACTTCAAAGCATACGCGTGGGTCCCGCATCAGGTTGTCCAGTTTCTCACCTTTGGGAGCGCAATGAAAATAAATGCTGCCCTCCAGGCTCACGAAATTTACCGGGATGATATAGGGGTAGCCGTCCTGCCCGTTGGTGGCCAGACGGCCGATATTGGTCAGAGACAGAATACGCTGAATTTCTTGAGGGTCAGTGATTTCGCTGTGGTTACGTCGCATCTTTTAACTGCCTTTCTTTTATTTTTGAGATGGCAAGTAAATAAACTGCATCGCAAAATTAATCAAGAGGATTTGATCGCTTCAACTTCAAATCCAAATACAATCAACTCCATCCAACGCCATGTGAATCAACAATCCCAATCCAATAAGCCGGGTCTTGGGTATCGTCGATAACACCAGGTAAATAACTATCGCCAGATATGAATGCAATGGATGAAATCCAATGCTGCAGCGGTTAGGATCGTAAATTGGATTGGCAAGAAGGTGATCTAAATCAACTATTATTGTCAGGGCCATGATCAACCAGGCACTTTTCCAGCGTTCACCAAATGTGAATTTTGCCACGATGCCCGGCGCGATAAAATGAAGCAGTAGATGGGTGATAGGACGGATCATGGCCTTTATAGACAGACAGATGGTTAGGGAGCACAGGGTCAGAGTTGACATTATAATGGTTTTAATTCGGAGTAAACCCCTGAACCTTTGAACGCTGAATCCTGAACAACTCGATATATTGTTATTCTTTGAGCATATTGCAAATTTGACCAAATACATTATCAAATTCAGCCGGATTGTTTGCGCGCAGATCAGTGAATACAAAATGGGATGCATTTGGTGCCATGTACAGTTCACGCTCGGCAGCATTCACAGCTGAATCATAGATTCGGTTTATGACGCCGCGCGGGATAATTTGATCATTTTCTCCGGCAACAATCAAGAGACGGCCCGTATAGTCTGCCAATATGCGCCATGCGTCGGATCTATCCCAACTTTGCGGTTGCCGAATAATGTCGCTAAATCCCTGATTAAATGGAATCGAATAGGCCTGTGGGGTATACATGGCAGGTACCAGTAGGATCAAGCTTTTTATCTGATAATGCTGGAGAAGTTTGACCGACGTATACGCTGACATACTTGCGCCGATCACCGAAAAGGGTTGCTGCAAGTTCAGCGAATCGACAACCCGGCATGCTTGCCGGGTTCGGCTGCTGAGGCTGGAGCCTTTCAGGTCGCCGCCGGTATCGCCATGGCCGACAAAATCAAAGGCAACCGAGGAGATCCCTTCAGCGAAAAGATCTTCTCTGAGCATTTGAAAACGTCCCCGGTTGGAATCTCCGGCACCGTGCAAAACCAGCACCTGGGGGGAGTTGCTGCGGGAAAGAACATCACCGATAAGGGTGTGTGTTTCAAAGTTAACTTGTATCAGGTGTCGTTCGGATTTTTCACTCATTAAAAATAGATTCGGATCTTTACTTATTACATAAAACGCACAATTACAAAAATACCCAGCATGGCGAATGCCATGGTTAATTTTGCAGCAACACCCAGGGCCAGCCCCAGAGTTGCGCCGATACCGGCCAGCCCGGCAGCCTTCAGATTCGGGCGATTGGATAGTTCGCCAAGGACGGCACCAATAAACGGGCCCAGGAGAATACCTGGAATTCCGAAAAATATGCCGACGATCGCACCCAGCGTGGCCCCGATGACGGCCCGACGGGAGGCACCGAAGCGTTTGGCACCGAACGCGCCGGCCAAAAAGTCAAATGCATAGGTAAGAATCGTCATGATACCCAGCACGATTAGGGTTGTTGCTCCGACATAAGCGAAATCCTCGGCCCATGCTGCCACAAACAGCCCGGCATACAAAATAGGGGCACCCGGCAGGGCCGGAAATACCAAACCCACCATCCCTCCAAGTATCAAAATAATCGCTAATATCCAAAGCAAGATATCGATAGTCATTTTAAAAACAACTGTAGCCGCCATCAATGACGACCGCATCACCGGAATGGTATGCGCTGGCGTCGCTGGCAAAGTAGACGGCTATCGGACCAAAATCAGCCGGAACTCCCCAGCGTCTTTGCGGTATGCGCGGGATGACGGCTTTCTCAAATCTTTCCATGCTGAAAAGCGGCGAGGTCATATCCGTTTCGATCCATCCGGGTAAAATTGCATTGGCCCGGATCCCATAGCGGGCATATTCAACCGACAGGGCCCTGATAATGGCAATGACCCCGGCTTTAGTGGCAGCATAATGTTCTCCGGCCGGCATGCCGTACTTGGCCGAGAGACTGCTGGTAACCACCAGAGAACCGCCGTTTCCCTGCTCCAGCATGTGCCGTACGGCCGATCTGAAGGTAAAGAAAACGCCCTCCATGTTGACCCCGAAAACGCTGCGCCATTCGCTGAGATCCATCTTATGAAATGGCGTCCCCAGCCGCCCAACCCCCGCGTTGGCAAAACAGGCATCCACCTTGCCCAATGTTTCGATGGTCCGGGCAAAATTTTCTTCGACCTGATTTTCGTCGGAAACATCGCATTTAAGCGCAATGACCTGCCGGCCGTATGCCTTCAGTTTCTCAGCGGCAGCTTTATTTTTTTCCTCGTTTTGACCCCATATGCAGATGTCAGCGCCGGATTCGGCAAGTGCTTCCGCCATTCCGAGACCGATACCACCGTTGCCGCCCGTGATCAGGGCGGCTTTACCGGTTAGATTAAATGTGGAATTTACCATATATTATCCTCCCTTTGGAACCAGGAAATTTTCCCGCAAGATTCAGGTGCTATGTTGATGGATAATTCCCCTGGGTCCGGCATTTATAACTGTTATCTCTCCCAGCCGATCCGTTTGACCTGAGCTTCCGTGGATATGCCCGCAGACTATCAGGGCTGGATTCTTAATATCTATCGTTTCTCTTACGGCCCGGCTGCCAAGGCTTCTGCCATCGGAAGAGAGATCCAGACTTCTTTAGAAACCGCTACCAATTTTGAAGCCATGCGAGCATCACTGTGCAAATCGCTGAAAAGCAACAATCGCATCTGTCTATTTCCTCACAATTTAATCGATTAAGATATTTCTAACTTGCCGACGATGAATACGGGCCCGGTTCAGAACCGATGGCATTCAGCAGAGGTTGATTGAGTTCAGCCAGCGAGATATTGTTTTCGTCTGAATATAGCCAGCGGTTCATGTTGCTCTTAACCGCAGGCCAATCACGATCCAGCATTGCAAACCATGCGGTATCGCGGTTGCGTCCTTTGATGATATAGTGCTGTCTGAAAATACCTTCAAAGCTGAAACCGAGCCGCAAGGCTGCCGTCCGCGAGCGTGCATTCAGCGCATCGCATTTCCACTCGACGCGTCTGTATTTTAACCTGTCAAATGCTGCGGATAACATGAGATAAATGGTTTCGGTGTTGATTTTAGTGTGATGAACGATTGGTGAATACCAAATATTACCGAGTTCTAAACATCGCATTTGGGAAAGAATATTTAAAAAACTGACAACTCCAACACACTGGCTAAGTTCTTTTGACGTTACGGTTAAGAACAAAGGGTCGCTCGAGGCTTTACAATCACTCAACCAAGCTTGCATAGCCAACTCATCAGAGAAGGGTCCGTAAGCCATGTAGGTCCAGATTCTGTTTTTAGCCTGACTGCCGTGAGAATTCCGATATAGATCGGCAACGTCTTTTTGAGGATCAACAGGACGCAGATTTACATATCGACCTTCGTATCGTTTGCGTCCGGCTGGCTGTGTCGGTTCAGAAATCTCTACCAATTCACCCAACGGCAATTCATCTGGATATTGCGCCTTATGATTACGGCTCATCTTGACTCCGGCAGGTAAGTTAGCAGTTTACGTGCAACCGATATGCATATCCTCCTGATTTCAGCACTGGCGCACCTGGTCCAAAGGAGGATTATCGGACTCAGTTTCTAGCCATATTGCACGCTGGGGAACCAATCGCCACGTCCCTGCGGTGTAAGGTCCAGGAGGTTCCAGACCGGTGTTAAGAGGTCAATGCCGCGATATTCGCTATCTTTCATTATGGCCGAGGCAGAGTAGAAATGGCGCAGCGGGCCGTCCTGAGATTTGACGAAGACACTAACCCCGGGGAATTGCTCTTCTTTGCTGTTTTGAAAATGCAGATCGGTCTTGAAAGATGAACCGGCACTGGAAATCAAACGGAGATTGCTCCAGTGGCGCCGGCGCGCCCATGCGCGCAATTCGGTGATTTCCCCCTGGGCAACAATAGCGAAGTTCACCCGCTGCTTCAAATGAGGTGTGATTGCGTTAAACCCATCGGTCCACATCGCACACATGGGGCATGACTCATTTTGGGCGCCACCGAACATATACTGATATATGAGCAATGGTTTCGAAGGATCTTCGAATAGTTCGGAAAGCCTGATTTCTGATATGGGACTATCTTTCTGAAGATCGGACGGACCTTCGTGGAATAGATAGTCATCGATTGGGGTATCTAACGGAAGCGCGCGCCGGAGTTCTGCAACACGTTCGCGCTGATCTCTCAGCGCCATCTCTGCCTCTAAGAGCGCGGCTCTTGCTTTTTGGTACGATTCGCTTTCGCTGGATAATTTGCCATACAGCATATTTCATTGCCTTTTAAAATCTTAGAAGTTAATTTTGTGCATTTTTTGCAAAAATAATTGTGTTGTGACAATTTCGCTGACTTGTAACGATTGAATATTTTCAATTCCGGCTTGTCCGGGTTAGGGAATTAATAGCTGAATTTTCACGTTTTCTTACCAGCAATGCATAAGATTGTATATCGGTCGGTTATCCGAAGCCGAGTTTGCTATAAAAAATTCAGGTAATAGTTCGCTATCCTATGCTATTGGCCATCTCATCCAACAAGGCGACATAAATGGTGTGGCAAAATTCCACAGCATCCTCAGAATCAGATTCCCAAGACGAAGACCACTGCGCAAAAGTGGTATTATCTTTTGTTATCGGCAGGAGATGCACATGTCCGACATAACCCTTGACATCCTCCGGTGAAACTGGCGATGGACCATTGTCAATTGAATATCGTATCGTATGCGTCGCATTATCCAACTCGATTAGTGCTTCGTGAAACGCGTCATTCAAAATCCTTTTGGCCCCAATCTCAGAACCGCTTTTATCACCAACGGTCTCACATTTCGTGACGACATTGGGTGCCCAAGAAAGATCGTGAAAATCTTTGATAGTATCCCAGACTTTATCAACCGGAGCGTTAATTCGAATTGATTGATATGTTTGTTTCATGATGGTTTCTCCTTTTTTATCGATTGATTTTTTTTATTTCATTGTCTGCAAATAATCAGCGTGCTTGAAAAATTCCCGGCAATAAAATCAATCCGGGTTTAGTGGATTAAAATTAGTAAATCACCCTAACTTCCTTCTTGCTGCTCGCCTAGCTGTCGCGTTACCTGTGCGTGACCCAGGTGGAGGGCAGTGTGTTGCAGTGCGTGAGCCAGCGCCCGGCCGACGGTGAACTTTCGATCGTCGCGGGGAGAATTGCGTATCTGCTGCAGGTTATCGAGCATCACAATGGTTATTATATAACCATTAACGGACAGTTGAGCAAGATAGTCAAAGGGTCAATATCACAGATCGGGGCTTGGACCCAACCTGTCGAGGGCCGCCAGCTCGTGCGTTTGGAATGATGGAATTCTAAAATATTGCACAGGTGGGAGTCTCAACTGAAGGCCTGCCAGGCCGGATTCAAGCACGGGCGGTAAAGCATTATTGTTCAGCACCCTGGCCCAGCAGCATCATGTTATTTAAATATTCAGTGAGCATAAACTCGGACACATCATAGGGCAGGGCTTCCAGCAGCATGTTGATTTTCTCCATATTTTCCGGTGGCTCAACACCGGTCACCCCGGCCATCTCGGCCAGTTTAAAAAAAGTTTCTTCGTCAAAATTGAGGGCAAGTTTCTTGAGTTCGGCCTGCAAGTCCCGGGTCTCCTGATCGACTTCTTCCCGTTTCATTTCCGCAACAGTCTCTTCAAAAGCTTTTAAAAATGATTTGGCCCGGGGAGCGGTGGAGCGGTTCATTGAAACATGGAGATTTGACGGTGAATTCTCCCGGGCAAACTGGGGTTGCAGATACCACCCCTTAACCTTCATTTTATCGGCCAGCCGGTAAACGTTTATTTTTTCATTAGTTGACGCCAGTGCAAACATGCACATGCTCGGTTGACCCAATACCTTTAATCCGTCAATGTGCGCAATACCTTCAATTAAATTCTGGGTGGCCTGCATAACGTCGGCGACAATTTTCATGTAACCGTCATCTCCGATATATTTTAAAACCGCCCAGGCGGCTGCCATGGGGCCGCCGCTTTTACTGCTGGTTACCGCAGGGTTGATCACGGTGTATCCGGTCCAGCGGGAGCAGGCCCAGATTTGAAACTTCCTGAGTTCCTTGTTTTTGTATAGGACAATTGAGGCGCCTTTAGCGGCATAACCGTATTTGTGAAGATCAACAGACAAAGATGTCACGCCGGGTACGTTCAAATTAAAGTCCGGCACATCGTAACCCAGCCTGCGCATGTATGTCAGGTGGATGCCGCCCACACAGGCATCCACATGGCACAGCAACCCATTTTCTTTGGCTAAGGCTGCAATCTCAGTAATCGGGTCCACAACTCCGTGGGCATACCCGGGGGCTGAGCAGACCAGCAATATCGTATTGTCGGTAATGGCATCGCGCATCGCAGCCACATCCGCTAGAAAGGTATTGTCATGGACCGGTGTCACCACCGGTTTTAGGCCGAGATAGTGGGCCGCCTTAAAAAGGGAGGCGTGGGCTGTGATCGGCAGAACCATTTCCGGTTCTTTTATTTGGGGCCTGGTGGCCCGTGCATAATCCCGGGAAGTTTTGACTGCCAGGATCAGACTTTCCGTTCCGCCGGATGAAAAATTTCCGACGACCTCGTGGTCGCAATCAAGCAGGTTGGCGGTCATTGACACCACTTCATTTTCCAGGCGCAGCAAACTTGGAAATGATAACGGATCGAGACCATTTTCGGCAAGATAAAGAGTGTAGGCATCATTGATAACATCATGGACCTTTTCTCCGGGATCATAGATGTAGCCGAAAACTCTGCCGGATTTCCAGTCCAGATCATGGCCTTTGTAGTTTTTCAGAGTCTTCAATATTTCTTCCTTCGACATACCTTTTTGTGGTATTTTCATGAATAATCTCTCCTCTTAAACGCTATTATAGGGTGAACCCTAATTCAGGGCAAACAAAATTCAGGTATTATTTTGGATATCCGGTGATCTCCCTGATGCGTTCATAGAGCGGTCTTAAGCGTTTGTACATCTTGCGGTATACGTCATGGTAAAGTGCGTCGTAGAGCCTGTGGTTTTTCTGGTCCGGCTCGTAAACGTCACCCACATGGGTCATGGCTTTTACCGCCGCTTTAAAGTCAGGATGGAATCCCAGACCGACGGCGGCATCGATGGCGGCTCCGAGTCCCGAGGTTTCATAGATGTGGGGTTTGGCTGTTGGCATTCCAAAAATATCGGCGGTTATCTGCATGGCCTTGCGACTCTGGCTGCCGCCACCGGACACCCTCAGGCTGGTAATCGGTTTCCGACTGCGCCTTTCAATGCGTTCTTTGCCATCCCGCAGGGCATACGCCAGGCCTTCTAAAATGGAACGATACAGATGCGCCCGGGTATGCACGTCACCGAATCCGATTATGGCCCCCTTGGCTTCAGGGCCCGGTGTTTTCACACCGGGCGTCCAGTAGGGCTGAAGCATCAGCCCCATGGAGCCCGGTGTTATTTCATCCACCAGTTTATCAAACAGCTGTTCCGGCGTCAGTCCCATTTCGGCGGCCTGTCTTTTTTCAAGGTGACCGAATTCTTCCTTGAACCAGTTGACCATCCAGTAGCCGCGATACACCTGGACTTCAACCGTGTGATATCCGGGCACGGCCGCCGGATAAGGCGGTATCAGCGGTATGGGTTCGACGTATTTTTTGTGGGTAACGTTGATGGTGGCGGTCGTGCCGTAACTGAGGCAACCGATATCGGAATCAAGACTGCCGGAGCCGATGACTTCACAGGCCTTGTCGGCCGCGGCCGCCACCAGCGGCAGACCTTTCGGAATCCCCGTCTCATTGGCAGCTTCAGAACTTATGCTTCCAAGCATCTGGCCGGGAGGAATAAGTTCCGGCATCATTGAAGGGTCAATCCGGGACAGGACCTGCCATTTCCAGTCCCACCAGGCTGACTGGCGCAGGCGTTTGTAATCAAAAGGAACATAGCCGACCTGGCAACCGACGGAATCGACGAATTTTCCGACCAGCCGATATGTCAGGTAGCCGGAAAGCAGCAGGTATTTATGGGTCTTTTGCCAGATTTCCGGCTGATAGGTGCTGATCCAATTCGCTTCGGCTTCCGCCTGCAGGTAAGCCACTGTTTTTTTGAGACCGGCAATTCCAAAAATAATTCCCCATAGACCGCCCACCGGCGGCAACCCATAAGTCTTACGCTGATCCAGCCATAGCATCGCCGGTCGGAGGGGGTTGCCCTGCTCGTCCACATTGATCACGGTGCCCCGCTGAGTGGTGATGGCCACTCCGGCGATGCGTACTTTGTAGTTATCATTCTGTTGCCAGAGTCCCTGGCAGGCCCGGCAAAGGGCCTGCCAGAATACATCCGGATTCTGTTCGGCCCAGGCGGGATGATCTGAAAAATACGGGGCAAACGGTACAATTTCCTTGGCCAAAAGCTGACCTTCAAGATCAAATATAAGTGCTTTCAGACTCTGAGTTCCATTGTCGATGGCCAGCAGGAGATCTTTGTTGCTCATGGGGCACCAATCAGATTGAAAATTGACGATTGAATATAGAATAATGGAGGTATTCTTTCGATATTATTTCCATGACCGAGGAGATATTACCCAATTGACTTAAAAACCAATTGGGCGCTATGGTCTAGTCGGAAAGAGGCTGAGGGGCCCCATCCACTTAGACGGGATGACCGATCGAATTTAAGCTGCCTGACGATGTTTTTTTGCCGGTCTAACTTTATAGTAAATTCTGCTCAACGCTGCTTTCAGTGCCCTGAAGGAGATGATTTTGCGTTTAGCGAGAAACTCGCTGCGTCTTACCGGCAGGTTGTAGGCATGATTCCATAGCTCGATATACATGTTGATTTCCTCTTTCCAGCGTTGTCGATCCCACGGTAAAACATCATTACAAAGCTGTTGAACACGCTTTAAATACTCCTTTCCCCCCTCTGGTGTCAACAGCCCGATGCGAACGCGCCGCAATAACAGATCGCCGAGGTGTCTGATTTTTTCATTTTTTGCCACATGCGGCAATTCCGCCCAGAGGGTATGGGTACCCGGGATTATGGTAAGGTCTTCGCGGTCTGCATTTCGTACAATTGCTTCGGCCGATTTGCCGTAACGACCATAGAGACGACGCCAGGTTTGCAAAGACAATCCGTAATCGCTGGCCGGGATTTGCGGCACGGCAGCAAAAGCCGGATCCTTGCGATTGGCTTCCCTGTCAGGCGGCAGGTATTGTTTGGCCGCTTTCAGTGCATCCCACGCGAGCCTTCTGAATGTCGTCAACTTGCCCCCTGTGACGGTGATCAATCCCTGATCAACCCACACGACGTGCTCGCGGGATTCTTCCGAAGGTTTGAGCTTGCCTTCACTAAGCACCGGCCGGATACCGGCAAATGCCGAGATGCAATCATTTAATGTGATGTTCAAGGACGGGAAGATAGCCTGGATTCCTTCCATCAGGTAGGTCACTTCATCTTCAGTGATGTTCGGAACCACTGCTAAATTTTCAGTGTGATCGATATCGGTTGTACCGACAAGAACAGCCCCTTCCCAAGGGACGACAAAAGCAGCGCGGCCGTCTCTGGGATGAATGAAACTAAATCCCTCTTGCAACGAAAGTGCGTCAGACGGAAATACCAGGTGGCTGCCGCGCAACGGCCGCAGGTGCCGTTGCGGTTCCGGGGACGGGTGCAGTTTTTCAGCCCAGCATCCGGTAGCGTTGACGACGGCGTCCGAAAACAGACTGCCGCTTTCACCCGTTTCGACATCTTGTACTTCGACCCCCACAACATTTCTTTCATCTGTGCGGATGATGCTTTTCACGGCCGTATAATTCAAGGCATAGGCGCCGGACGCAACGGATTCGTTGATCAACCTCAAAACCAGTCGCGAATCATCGACCTGGGCATCAAAGTAGTGAAATCCGCCTTTGAGTCCCTCAGGATTTATGCTGGGCAGCTTTTCAAGGAACTCGTCAGTTTTTAAAAATTTGTGCTGACGCTCACGGGCCATGATATCGTAAATGGTCAGCCCGACTTTTAAGATTTTTTTCCCCGGACTTTGTTCTTCATAGACCGGCAATAGAAAACCCAGTGGTTCTACCAAACCCGGCGCTTCGGCCAGGAGGCGATCGCGCTCTTCCACCGCGATTTTTGTCATTAAGAAATGTCCCTCCTTGATATACCGCAAGCCCCCGTGCACAAGCTTTGATGAGCGGCTGGAGGTGCCCCAGGCAAAATCTTTTTGTTCGATGAGAATGCCCTTGAGACCCATGCGAACCCCTTCCCGCAGAATGCCGGCTCCGGTGATGCCGCCCCCGATGACGATAAAGTCCCAGGTTTTGGGTAGTTTCTTTAAGCTCATATTTTTATCCATAGCGCCACAGAAGACAGATTTCGGAATTCGGATTTCGGAAACAGGTGTCAGGTTACAGAAGTCAGAAGACAGGTGTCAGAAAACAGATACTCTAAGATGAAATGCTGACTTCGGAGATCCTGTCGATAATGCACAAATTCTGATAATCCGGTGTTTGTCTGTTATTTTCTGTTTTTCCTTGCATATATCCCCTTTGGTCTTGGGCTTTACTGGCTAATGTTTTAATCGGCATTAAGCATCAGAAACTCAAGCTTTTCCTTCGACACTTGTTCGCCTCCGGTGGATTCGATATGCGCTTTTTTTAAACTGGCAAAGCCGAACTCTCTTTCTCGATTAAACTGGCCGCTTCGTCGGCCATCGGCAACCCTGATACGTAGCACGAGCTTCCGACTTCCACATTCCAACTTCCGAATTCTGTCCTCTGTCTTCTGCCCTCTGTCATCTGTGTCTCCCGTCTTCTGCCTTTAGACGCCTGTTTCCGACTTCCGCATGCCACATTCCGAATTCCAAAATCTGTCCTCTGCCTCACGGCAGCAACTTTTCCGGATTCATCCGCTGATCAGGGTCAACATGGCTAAAGATCTCCCGCAGCGTGCTGATGCCGATGGCTCCCTTTTCATTTAATAAATAGGGTCGATGATCTTTACCCACCCCATGCTGATGCGTAATGGTTCCGCCGGTGGCCATGATGGTCCGGCTGGCCGCGTGTTTTAAGCGTTGCCAGGTATCAATGGTCTTGCGGGGGTCCTCGGACAGCCGGAAAAGAAAGGTTGTATAAATACTGGAACCGCTCGAGTAAACATGCGAAAGATGGGAGAACACATGCACACTTTCATTGCCGGGTGTTAAAGCATCATGGATAGATTTTTCAATGGCGTACATGGTTGGCGTCACTTTGTCCCAGGTGATGGCGGTTTCCAGCGTATCAACCGCATAGCCCAGATTCCAGAGCGTGTTTCGCAGATACGCGGAGCGAAAGCGGTTTTTTTTCCAGGCCCGGCCCATGGGTCGGCCGATGCGAACGCCTTTGTGACGGCGAACAATAGAAAACGCTGCTCGTCGCGCAGCCGTCGTCATCGTCCGGGAACCGGTAAAGCCGAGCAGGCACATGCAGAACTCTTTGTCCGGAATGCCGCGCAGGCGAAGATAGCGCTTAACCAAAGAGATTTGCCGTTCATGGCCGGCTAACGCTAAATTCGTCATTGTTTCTGACGGGTTGCTCAGCCGGACCAATGAAAAAGCAATATCCGTTCCGGCCATGGTTTGCAGCGCTTGTTGGCCTTGCTCCCATGACGGAAAGAAAACCCCGTACACATCGTCTATTTCCGGGGCAGGAGAGATTCTGACAATAACATTGGCCAACACTCCCATTTTCCCTTCCGATCCCAGCAGGATCTGGCGCAGATCAGGTCCGGCAGCCGACGCCGGGAAAGGCGGCAAGTTCAAAGAACCCCGGGGTGTGAAGATTTTCCCGCCCGCGAAAAGATCCTCGATTCGGCCGTAATGTCTGGACTGTTGGCCACTGGATCGGGTAACCACCCATCCGCCAAGAGAAGAATATTCAAAAGACTGGGGATAATGGCCCAGGGTAAACCCACTGGCATTAAGCTGTTGTTCGAGTTGAGGACCGCGAATTCCAGCCTCAAAGACTGCCAGACGACTATCACCTTCAATGCTGATCAGACGGCTGAGCCGCTCAAGGGACAGGCTGAGAACCGGCCTTTCGGTTTCCGGCACCGCCAGGTGGCCGACCACACTGGTGCCACCCCCATAAGGGATGATGATCACATCCCGCTCGCCGGCGAATTTCAGCAGCTCCCGGACTTCATCCAATGTGGTCGGCAGGGCGACGCCATCCGGAAATCGCTCCAATGTTCCGCTCCGCAAACCTATCCAATCCGGCAGGCTCTGGCCATGGGCATGGTCGAGGCGCAATTTCGCATCAAATGCGATTAAGGGGTGCCGGGGCAGGCGTGATTTCGGCATTCGTTCCACAAACTTTGCAAGAGGATAGTCCGGACTGACCCGGCCATTTCCAATCACATCGCGCAAAATCTCAAGACCTGGCGGCGGCAGATCCATGGTTATCGTCTCATCACCCCAGCCGTTCCAGCGTTGCATGGTCCCCGTCCTTATTTAAGTAACCTGATTATGTCACGCCTGATCCCGCGGTACGAGTCCGCACCTCCTGCCAGATCGTGATGCTTTGTTGCATGGCGCTTTCGACTACCTGCTCGACGGCACCAGGGCTGTTATCAATTGTCCGGCTAAGCTCCCGGTAATATGTCCGGGAAGCCTGGCGGGCCTTTTTATCGCTAAAATAAATCAACGCCATACTGGTGAAGATCATGGAAAAGTCGTTGAGTATTAAAGAAAATACCGGGTTGTGGCAATTTCTAGCCATGAGTATATGCAGTTCCCAGTCATAGTCTGAATAAATCCGGGCATTTTCAATAATGTTTGGGGCTTGAGCCAGAAATTCAAGAATAATCTTTGGATGATAGATGGCGGCACCCCTGGCCATCGGAGGCAGCATGGTAAGGCGAACTTCAAGCAGATGAGTGATAAAGCCGTTAGGCAGGCAGTCGGCATATTTGGATAGTGTGCTGAGCAGGCTCAACCCGCCTTCCTGCCAATAATCGTTTACCACCGTGGGTTTACCGTGTTGTATCGTGATCCATCCCTCACCGGCAAGACGTCGCAAAATTTCCCGCAGGGTCGGGCGGGTAACCCCCATTTGCTCGGCCAGGCGTCTTTCATTCGGCAGGGACGCGCCGGTCGAATAGGTACCATTCAGTATTGCAGTGACCAGGTATTTTTCAACATATTGGGCCGGTCGGAATAGTTGATTCGGATTTAACTCCATGGCGTGGTTTCCTTTTTTGGTTAACTGGCAAGAGGTCATACCACTTTTATGGATATAGGTCAATGCAAATTTAAGATAGAGCGAAGAATAAAAAACTGAGGAGATACTCGAAGAAATGCCTAAAATGCCTAAAGTTAAAAGCGCCTAAAATTAAGGTGTCGTTTCACTCCATCCATTAAAAATTCTATCAGTCTTAAGTGTAATAGTTGTCCATTGATATTTTAAGGAATTTAAAATCTTTACAACGATTAAAGCGTGATTAGATTTTACACTAAATTCGTTTCCTGAATAAAATAATTTGCCTGTGACGAGGTGTCCATGAACGAAATATTGACGCTGGTTATTGCCACCAGCAATCCGGGGAAAATCGTCGAAATCCGGGACCTGCTCGATGGTTTTCCGGTCAACATCAAAAACCTGGACGATTTTGGACCGATTCCGCCCGTGGAGGAGGACGGGGATACTTTTGATGACAATGCCTACAAAAAGGCCAGCTTCGTCTCAAAGATATTGGGCCTGCCGGCCCTGGCGGATGACTCCGGGCTGGTGGTCGACGCGCTGGGTGGGGCTCCGGGTGTTTATTCGGCCCGCTATGCCGGCGAAAATGCCACCGACGAGCAGCGTTACACCAAACTGCTGTCTGAGATGAAAGGCAAGACCAATCGCAAAGCAGCCTTTGAATGCGTTCTATCGATAGCGGTTCCTCCGGGTCCGGCCTTAACTTATGAGGCTTCCTGCGAGGGATTGATTGCCGAGCAGCCGGTCGGTGAAAGCGGTTTTGGCTATGATCCGGTTTTCTATTATCCACCGCTGGAAAAAACTTTCGGCCAATTGACCCGGGAAGAAAAGAGCCGGGTGAGCCACCGGGGTAAGGCGCTGCAGGAGCTTCGGGAAGAATTTGACAAAGTATTAACCTGGCTCGAGCAGAACATGCCGATTCAAGAAAGGCATGGGTGCCAGCATGAAAAACATTAAATTCGCCGATCTGGAGGATATTATTGCAGCCGGGCATTGAACCTCGTTGAAAAGATTATTTTTTGACCCGGGCTTCTAATGATGATAGGCTGTAACAATTACAGCCTTAAAGGATGACCCAAAACACTTCCGGTAGATAAAAGCAAATCCGATACTACCTTGCCCCGGGCAGGGCAGATAAATTTCTAAAAACAGATTCATCATTTAAATAAAAAAGGGAGAATTAGAAATGGCACCTAAAAAAGACGTCATTGATATTGTGACTGAATTAGGCGGAATCAGAACGGCGCAAGCCGCTGACAACGTATTTGCAGAACGAATTGAGGCAGCCCAAATGGTGAAACTGGACAAAATTCAAAATGAAGCGGTCCTGCTGAAGATTGCCAATGCCATCGTGCTCTGTGAACCGGACAAGGTGTTTATCAATACCGCCTCCGAAGAAGACCGGCAATTTATCAAGGACCTTTCCCTCGAAAAGGGGGAGGAAAAATCCCTGCCGATGGAGAACCACACCATCCATTATGATCTGAAAGAAGAACAGGGTCGCATTATTGACCGCACTTTTTACATCAGCAATGAAGGAGAAGAGGTCAATTCCCTTGCCAACAAAATGGATCGCGGCGAAGCCTTCGAGGACATCAAGGACAAAATGGCCGGCATCATGAAGGGCAAAATAATGATGATCGGTTTTTATCTGCGCGGTCCTGTGGGGGCGCCGGCATCCAATCCGGCGGTAGAAATTTCCAGTTCTACCTATGTTCTGCACAGTGCCGATATTCTGTACCGCAACGTCTATGCGGCCTTTGACCAGGAAGTGGAGAAATTAGGACATTTTTTTACCAACATTCACAGCGAGGGCCTGAATCGGGCCCAAGATTTACCCAATGCCCGGGTCTTTATGGATCGCAGCCATATGACCACCTACAGCTTCAACTGTACCTATGCCGGCAACACCTTGCTGATGAAAAAAGGAAACCACCGGTTCGCGGTGGATCGCGCGGTCTATGAAAACCGGGCCGAGCAGGTGGCCGAGCATATGTTTATCACCGGCATTGAAGGCCCCGGCGGCCGGATCACCTGGATGATCGGCGCGGCCCCCAGCGGTTGCGGCAAGACGACATCAGCCATGGCGGGAGACCATTTTGTAGGCGACGACCTTGCCCAGGCCTGGCTCGCCGAGGACGGTTCCATCCGATCCATCAACCCGGAAAAAGGCATTTTCGGAATTGTTGAGGACGTCAACTGGGACGGTGATCCGCTGCTGATGAAATGCCTGCGGGAACCCGGCACCGAAGTCATTTGGTCCAATGTTTTGATCGATGAAAACAGCGTGCCCCAATGGGTTGGCAACAATGAGGAGCCGCCGCCCCAAAAAGGCGTCAACTTCCAGGGCGCCTGGGAACCGGGCCTGGTTGATGATAACGGCAAAGAAATTCCCATGTCCCATCCCAATTCGCGCTGTACCCTGACCAACAGCGCCCTGGGCAATTATTCCGCAGAAAATGAGAACGGCGCCGGCGTTGAAACCCGTATTGTTACTTACAGCGGCCGTGACAGCGACACCATGCCGCCGGTGTGGGTTGCCAAGACGCCGGATGAAGGGGTTGTGATCGGTGCCTGCATTGTGTCGGCTGCCACCGCCACCGAGGTCGGCGCCACCGGTGTGCGGCGTCAACCCTGGGCCAATGCGCCGTTCATTCCCGGCTCCCTGGGTGAATATATGGCGGCCCAGTTTGAATTTTTCGGCAGTGATAAAATCGCTTCGGATAAACAGCCGATTTTGTCCGGACTAAATTACTTTTTGACGCACGAAGCCCGGGGCGGAGATTCTAAAAAGCTGCTGGGCGAGAAAAAGGATGTTAAAGCCTGGATGGCCTGGCTGGAGCGCAGGGCCCATCAGGAAGTCGATGCCATTGATACGCCCATCGGGTATTTGCCGAAATATGCAGATCTGAAAGAGTTGTTTAAATCCAAAATCGATAAAGAGTATCCTGAAGATCTGTATGAGAAGCAATTCTCGCTGTACATCGACAATATCCTCGGCCGAATCGACCTGCAGATTGAGGCTTACGGCAAAGAGCCGAATATTCCGCAAAGACTGTTCGACATTTTAAAAAAGCAGAGACAGGAGCTCGAGGCCTTAAAAGATAAATACGGCTCGATTGTATCGCCGAAACAGTTAGAAGAGGCATAAAAAGCTGGCAGGCTGGGAGGCCAGGAAGCTATACAAGCTGGGAAGCCAGGATGCCGGGAAGCTGGAAAGCAGGGACAACACAAAGACCTTTGTGCCATCGGTTTTCTATATTCGCAATTTTCTGCAATAAGATATTCATTTTACGGGGGGGCAGGGCTATAATCAGACACCCTGATGCCTTAGCCTCCCGGCTTCCCACCATTTCAGATTCAGATCGTTATTACTAATTTGACCATCAGTTTCCATTAGACCGTTACCTTAACTCCGCGAGGATTGTTTGCAGCCTGATAATCGTAAATCCATCATCAAAGCTCTTCTAAGCCGCCGTATGCTGGTCGCTTTGATCATGGGTTATATGGCCGGTTTGCCATTGGAACTGACCAGTTTTGTGCTAAAGACATGGATGCGCGAAGAAGGTGTCGACCTCACGATTATTGGCTTGTTTGCGCTTGTGGGCTTGCCCTACACACTAAAATTTATAACCGCACCGGTACTTGATCGTTTTGCCATACCACTCTTTGGACGTCGACGCGGATGGTTGATAATTTTTCAAATCGGACTCATGGTTTCAGTGTTCAGCTTAGGCACTACCAATCCCGGCCAGAATCCGACCATAGTTGCTTTTTTCGCTTTGATAGTCGCCTTTTTTAGCGCATCTCAGGATACGGTTATTGATGCCTATCGCCGCGAAGATTTGGCGGATGAAGAGCTTGGTTTAGGATCATCCCTTTATGTGAGTGGCTATCGGGTAGGTATGCTCCTAGCGACGGGTGGTGGTCTAATCTTGGCCGACCACATGCCGTTTTCGATGGTTTACGCTATTATGGCCGCTTGTCTATTGCCAGGGCTGATCACCACGTTGATGACACCTGAACCTGCGACTCCATTTGGTACTCCAGGAAGCATGCGCGAAGCCATTGTAGAACCATTCGTCGAATATTTCCAGCGGCACAACGCGTTATGGATTTTAGCCTTTATCCTGCTTTATAAAATTGGGGATACAATGGCTGGCTCAATGACAGCAGCATTTTACGTCGACCTAAATTACACTAAAACGGAGGTCGGCACGGTTGTAAAACTCTTTGGATTTTGGGCCATAATGGGGGGCAGTCTTCTGGGTGGTATAATTATGCTCAGGATCGGAATTAACCGGAGCTTATGGCTCTTTGGAGTCTTGCAAGCTGTATCAACGGCCGGCTTTGCTGTTTTATCGGTAATTAGTCATCAGGTGTCTGCGTTAGCAGCAGTCATAGCGTTTGAAAATCTAAGTGCCGGAATGGGAACTGCCGCCTATGCGGGCTTTATGGCGAGCATTACCAACAAAAAGTTCACGGCCACCCAATACGCCCTTTTAACCAGTCTGATGGGAGTGCCTCGTGTCTTCGCATCAGCCGGTACCGGCTATTTAGCTAAAAATTTGGGATGGACCGCCTTCTTCATCTTTTGCACCTTAATTGCCATTCCCGGAATGCTACTTTTACTGAAATTTGCACCCTGGAATTCCAAAGCTGTGGTTGAAGCCGAAACATTATAAAAAGTTAAATCCAAAAAATGAGCAAAACTCTATACACCAATGACCGACGATAAACCGGATAAAAAAGCATTAGCGCGTTTCCGTACGCTGCGGGAAAGACGGCAGCAGCTTATGGCACTGGAGCCCAAAGATGCCATGCAGCGCATCCTGTTAGATCCCCAGCCCCTGGCCCTGGTGCATTCATTTCCCGAGCAGGATTTTTATTTTTTAATCCACGACATCGGCCCCGAAGACGCAGTACCCCTGCTGTCTCTGGCATCCAACCGCCAGTGGGAACACCTGGTGGATCTGGAAACCTGGCAAAAAGACCAAATCGATTCGCAAGCCGTGTCACGCTGGCTGGACTTGCTGCTCGAAGCCGACCCCCCTCGTTTTGTAAACTGGTTTTTGAACGAAAAGCTGGAATTTGTCGAATTTTTTCTGTACCAAAATATCGAGGTCCGGGTCAGAGAGCACGATCAGGATCCGTCCGAGCTCGGCCAGGGTTTTTTTTCGCTGGACGATACCTATTTCATCCGTTTTATCGATCAGTCGGCGGATGCCGCCGAAAATGAGCTTACCGAGCAACAGCGCAAAAAGTTTATTACCCGCTTGGCCGACGCGCTGTCAAATTTCGACCATCGGCTTTATCAGGGCGTGTTACTGGAAGCCACCCATGTTATTCCGGCAGAAACCGAAGAAGACTGCTTTCGCCGGCGCAATGTGCGGCTGGCGGAAAAAGGTTTTTTACCCTTTGATGAGGCGATTGGTATCTACCAACCGGTCAAGCCGCAGGATCTTGCCCAGCAGAGTGCTAAAATTATACCGTCTGCTGAAGACCCGGCATCTCTTTTTCCCGTGCCGCAATATCCGATCCGGTTGCTGATGGAAGACGATCATTTTAGCCGTGTGTTGACCACCATTGAATCGGAAAATGTAGCGAGCCATATCCAAGCCGAGTTTGCCAATCTTTGCAATCAGATCATCGTCGCCGACCATAAAACCATCCGTGAAAGAGATCAATTGCGGGACATCGTCAAAAAGGCCTGCGGCTACATCAGTATCGGCCTGGAGTTGCTATCTAAAGTAAAGATTAAGGTTGATCCCAGCCGGGCCGCTGCTCTGATTGCCAGATACCCGCTGTCGAACATTTTCAGAGTGGGATTCGGTGAAGCGCTGAAACTGAAGTGGCAGACCGAGAAATGGCTTGACCAATGCTGGTATGCCCGCAACGGGCTGCGATTGACTTTCTGGGGCCAACAATGGCTGGGGGTACTGGGTGGACTGTTAATCAAAAAGCCGTTGTATTATGACAACTATAAAACCGGTGTTCTCTATCGGGAATTCGATTCCCTCGAGGATGTCCGGACCACCGCAGAGGCTTTCAGTCAGATCAAAGCCATAGACGGCCTGTTGTCATTGATGTCAATCGATATAGATCGTCCATCCGCCTACGGATTTCTAACCTATAAGAATCTGATCCTGACCCTTTGGGCCAGACACCACCTTCAATTATCTGCCGAGAAGCTAAAGCCTATCACTCAAAATGAGTTCAAACCGTTTTTCGATCAACTGCTGCCGGGACAGCCGGCTAACGGCCCCAGCCAAAAACGAAAAGTTCCCCGGCCGATGAAGCAAAACTTCCTGGACTGGCTGGCAGCCGACACCGGCCTGAAAGATTTCGAGATCACCGCGCGCCTGGGTCAAACCCTGGAAAATCTTTTTGAAGAAATCGAAAGTGAATTGGACCGGGTGTCCGGCCAAGACCTTGATCCCAGATATGTCCAGCTGTTTTTGTTAGAAGATACTTAGGTCTAATCTGATCGGTTCCGGATTCTGGGTTCATAGGATACCGCCGATTCAGATTGATTAATATTAGGAAAAAAATATAACTGAGCCTATCATGACGAACACTTCTGCTGATCGACCCGGACGAATGGAAATTGCCAGGAACTGGCTGCCGCGGTATACCGGCATGCCGTTGGACAAATTCGGTGATTATATTCTTTTGACAAATTTTCACCACTATTTGCGGAAATTTGCCGAAAAGTTTAACTGCGATATATATGGTAAAGACAAGCCGATGCAAGCCGTGACAAACAAGGACGGGTTAACGATCATAAACTTTGGAATCGGCTCTGCGAATGTGGCAACCATTATGGACTTGCTCACTGCCTGTCTGCCTAAGGGCGTTCTCTTTTTAGGAAAATGCGGCGGATTGAAGAAATCCGCTGAGATTGGGAATTTCATCCTACCGATTGCCGCCATCCGGGGTGAGGGTACCAGCAATGACTATTTTCCACCTGAAGTTCCTGCGTTGCCTTCATTCAAGTTGCACAAATTTGTTTCTCAAAAGATCATGGACCACGGGTATGAATACCGCACCGGTGTGGTTTACACGACGAACCGGCGCTTATGGGAACATGATACCCAGTTCCTCGACCGACTTAAGCAGATGACCTGCATAGCCATAGATATGGAAACAGCGACTATTTTCGTCGTCGGTCACTATAACGAGATTGCGCGGGGAGCTCTGCTGCTCGTCTCTGACATGCCGATCACACCGGAGGGGGTCAAAACGGAGGAATCGGACTTGCAGGTGACCGAGGACTGGACCGAAATTCACCTGCAGATCGGAATTGAGGCCATGACTGAAATCGGAGGTCAGGGGGAACGGATTAAGCATTTTAGATACTAAACCTATACTGCCGGCCCGCCTTCTGATAATTTACTATTCCGATATCAAAGAGGCGCACCGCAGGGCCATCTTACTTCGATTTCGCCGCCCCGTATGGATCGATTCGTTTTTCCGCCAGCAATTCCAGGCCCGCGATCTTCCAGCTCCCATCCAGCGGCGGTCTCTTTATACCGGTTCCCTGGAAAAAGTCATCGGGCATCAGGCGGTCGAAGACTACCATGTCATTCACAAAAATCTCCAGCTCGATCCTGACATGATCGTCATTGATATAGATTTCGGCGATATTGGCCGCATTTTCCGCACCGGATAGATTGATCCAGTCGGCATACGCCGGTGGACTGACCATCCAGCAAATGGCAGCCAGGAGTGCGATAATGTGAAAAGATGTATTTTTCATTTAGCGAGGTATGACCTCACTTAACGAGATTCAACAAATCGAATAGACGAGCTCTCGTTCGATCACTATTCAGCTTACTTCGCTACCAGGTGATGTTCAACCCCAGGGCCGGCCCATGCATGGTGGCATCATAAGAAAATCTATGATTGCCACTTCCGGTCGAATAATCCTGATACAGCGCACGATAGCCGCCAAAAAAGCCGACATGCTTCCAGGGCTTAAAATCCACCAGACCGGCTCCATTCCAGGTTAAACGCGATCCGACGCCGAAACCACCGAAATCAGTTCTTAAGCGCAACGCCCATTTTTCGCCGAAGGGCCACTTCCAGCGTAGGCCGATATATGGGTCAACCCAGTCTTTGCGCTGGTCGGGATCCGACCTCGGACCGGGAAAGTCCAACTCGACATCCATCGATGAATAGCGCAATCCACCAAATCCATCGATCACAACACCATCTTCAACCAGGCGATAAAATGCAGCCAGTTCATATAGGATTTGAGTGTATTCGATGTCAATGGGGCCGTCTTCCGGATTTAAGACAATATAGTTAAGATCTGTAAAAAATCCCCAGCTTTGATTGCGCACGCCTTCAAAATGAAAGGTCAGGGCGCCGTTCAGATTATCAAAAACATCGCTGAAGGGAACATCCAGATCAATCCCATTGCCTTTAACCTTCAGATCACCCTTGATCGAGACGGCCCATAAATACATCGGAGCCAGGGCAAACTCCCAGTTTTTGGTACCGTCAGCTTCTGAAGCTTTCGGTGTCGCTGTTTTAGAAGCATCCTGGGCAAACGCCGCTGAGCCTAAAAATGCTAAAACAATGAGTACGCTAAATGCCGCTTTCAATTTCATCATTTTGATTGCTCCTTGATTACATTTCCTTAAATACCTGAATTTTTTTGCAGCAAACTTCGCTTCGGATAAATTGCGGATATAGATGTTTATTCATTGTTGGGCAGAATTTGTGCAAAATTCAGCTATTATAAATCGATTCGACTTCCTTTACTTTTTTTTATCATCTAATAATGAAATCGTCAATTGAGAGCCTCAAATATGCATTAGAAAAATAGGAAATTCTATTTTAATTTTACTTTCCGTTGTGGTAAATTGAAATCAAATGAGAAAATATAGGGAATAAAGTTGGAGAATAAAATGACTAGAAACACTATTAGTCTTGGAGTGGTCCTGGCAATTTTACTGGCTGCTCCACGGATTTTGTATGCGGTTGACATCTATAATCTGGCTGATCAGTCGACGCTCAGGTGCGCGGGAGGGATTGTTGCCACCGGAGATTCAGACCGGGCGGTTTTGCAAAAATGCGGGGACCCACTGGATGTGCAGTCCAAACAAGATGTCGGTCGCGTCTGGATATATAACATCGGCCAGAGTAAATTCATGTATTACCTTGCATTCCAGAATGGAAAATTACAGCGAATTGTCAGCGCTCCCTGCAATGCCAATGATTACGACTGCTATGATTTAAGATAACCTGACCTGGATAATGATTATTGCAAATTGAAGATTGAAGATTTACGGATCGAATCAATAAGTCAATATTCAGAATGGTAGCTGCGTCTGTCCTATCTTTTCACGGCTTCACTGATCACTTGGACCGCTCTATCGATATCGTCCTGGGTGGTATGCCGGCCGGTCGTCAGCCTTAAGGTTCCTTTGGCCCAGTCCAGCGGCACGTTCATGGCTTTAAGCACATGGGAGATTTCGACAGTGTCCGAGTGGCAGGCGGCGCCGGCCGAAGCGGCAATTTCAAGGCCGACTTTTTGCAAAATTCGATTGGCTTCGCGATCATGGAAAGAGAGGCTGAGCGTGTTCGGCAACCGCTGATGAGGGGGGCCATTCAACCGAACCCGGTCACATTTTTTTTTAAGACCTTCATATAGCCGATCGCGCATGGCCTGCATATGATCCGTGTTTTTGACAAGATCCCGCCGGGCAATTTCACAGGCCTTGCCCAATCCCACAATTTCCAAGACATTTTCGGTGCCGGCCCGCCAGTTGGATTCCTGGCCGGCACCGTGCATAAATTTGGCCAATTCGACACCGTTTCGAATATATAGGACCCCGATGCCTTTGGGCGCGTATATTTTGTGTCCGGCAACCGAGAGTAAGTCAACCCCGAGGGTGTCGACTTCGGCCGGTATTTTACCCAGGGACTGGGCGGCATCCGTGTGGACCAAGATGTCGTATTTCTTGGCCAGTTCAGAGATCTCAGCAATGGGTTGAATGCTGCCGACTTCGTTATTGGCGTGCATGATCGTGATTAATATCGTATGCGATGTAATTGCATCGCCAACATCCGATACACGCACCAGGCCTTGTTCATCAACCGGAAGATAGGTGACTTCACAGCCGTTGTCTTCAAGATATTTACAAACCTCTAATATCGCGGGGTGTTCTATCTGACTGGTGATTATGTGATTGCCTTTATCCCGGTCAGCGTAGGCGACTCCCTTGATGGCATGGTTGTTGGATTCGGTGCCGCCGCTGGTAAAGACGATTTCTTCCGACCGGCAGTTGAGCAGCGCTGCCACCTGGCGGCGGGCTTGAATGACAGCCTGCTGAGGTTTACTGCCGTAAAAGTGACCGCTGGATGGATTGCCGAACACTTCTTCCAGATAGGGTCTCATGGCAGCGATGACTTCGGGGTCATGCGGGGTGGTGGCGTTGTAATCCAGATAGATGGGGCTGGGCATAATTGGCACCTTCCGGCGTTTTGGATTAATATCATAATTCCACTTGATCGGAGAGAACATCTTCTGCTTTACGATTGAGACGTTTAGAATTTCTATTCAGAATCTCCAAATCCCTATCATCTCTAAGTTGTTTCGCTTTTTGTTTCAGATAACCACGTAAAGCAATTTTGATAAAAGCTGAACGATCTTTGATTCTCCGCTCATTTGATCTACTGCTCGCAGAACCTCTTCGGATAAGTTCATAGATGTTTTAACTTTCATACTACTTTAATACTACCAAAAGGAGAATCTGTCATCCTATAATTAATTTTCGAAATTTGCGTGATGGAGCTGGCTCTGGATTATCGGAGTGTTGCATTTTTAAATAAAATCAGATTTCATTCTTAAATTGTAATTTACCATTACTCCAGCACTCCAAACGCGCCATATTGAACTACAATATTTGATTATTCCTCTTTCAGCCTAGCTTCCACAGATGGAACGAATTTCAATCTTACCCTGATTCGATTCAAACCCGTTGTTATTGATAACATCGTAAAAGACGATAACTATTTCGATCCCACCTTCGTTATCAGGTCAATTCCAACAGATTGGGCGATACCGCCCAAATTTAGTTGTCCGTCGTCCGTTGTTAGTAATCGAAATAAACTTTTCTGATCAATCTCTCACAGAGCTCGCAGAGCACACTGAGTATTTTAATCTCTGCCAGCTCTGCGGGCTTCAACAAAGCCCCGCGGAGCGGGATGCAAGCATGGGCGAGAGTTCTATTTTTTTTAAATTTTTCCAACTTCCGCATTCTGCCTTCCCACTTCCTTTTTTCATCCCACCGTGTTCCTTAGGTCAATTCCAACGATGTCTGCAATGTGCGAGCAGTATCAAACGTTTGACGGGTCTCACGCAAACCATACGCCGCAAAGCGTGGCCGAAAGCCCCGCGCAGGAGCGAGCCCTTGAAGCGGGGCAGATGGGCCGCTTTTTGGGCTGAAAGTATAAAGCGAAGCTGTAAAGAGGGTATCTGAGGAAGGCGGTAATCAATGCAATCGGCCATTCTGATTTTCCCTGCAATGCCAAAGATGGTGAGTTGCCAGGTTGATAAATTGCCGAGTACGGAAAGATCTACCACCCCAACGGAGAAAACCAATTGGGAGTTATTCGTTATTCCGCCTCCGGCGGATTAGTTAATCGTTTAAGAGGAATTTTGCCTTTTTTCAAGACAACGTCAGGATATTTGTCGGGGTGTAAGAATCAGATTCAGAAGGGCAATGGAGCACTGCCTACCGTGTTCGCAAATCGCAGTCGGACCGCATCAGCAAGAGGGGCTTAAGCGAGATCAGAATAGATACAGGAAGATGAAATAACCGAAAGAACCCCCTTTTCAATACCTCCGCCGAGTCCATAGCATCCAGGACCTTGATTTGTCAATAGATTATTAGGTTTAAAAAAGGGCGAGGGACAAGGAAATCTAGGGGACGTCCATAAATAAGTAATTAACTATTTCCCAGGTTGAGCGGTTTCCGGCCTGGGCGGGATCAGGTTCCGGGTGCCCCTTTTTGCAAAAGGGGGAAGCAGTCAAAATGCACGGATTTATTGAGAAGTTACCAGACTATTGTTCATTCTGATGATTTAAGTGCAAAATTCAGGTTATAGCCCCAAGAGTTTTTTCGACATACTATGCAGTTCAGAGTTTGCCAGCGCGACCACTTTCTTCTTGACCGTCCGACAGAAATTTCAGAGATAAATCGCGCTATTTTTCCTGACCCCGCTATTGACAGGACTTCAGCGCTTTATGATTTGTAAGACCCCACTGTCATCAACATA
>CACVKW010001060.1 GCA_902749685.1 Olavius sp. associated proteobacterium Delta 1
CAGGATCCAGCAACCAGAATCCAGGATCAGTCAATACTTTCAATGGTCTTCATTGCAGCAGCGAAGTTGGATTTCAAAATTTTATGCAACTATAGGGTTAAAGGATAAACGGCACAGCTAATTAACGTCTCGGAATTTATACAACCTACTGAGAATCTGCTATGCGGCCTGCCGCAGGCCGTCGGCGGCAGCTTTTCGTGCCGGCCGGGTAATGGTCCTAAAAATCCGGCCCTCAGACGGCCCAGCACCTTTGAAACCTGCGATGCTGCGATTTTTTAAAGGGAATTGGCTTTTCGGCAACATCCTCTTGAATTGCCTTGTCAGGAATTGGAAAATGATTTATCTCCTTAGATACAATCAATACGGAGCCGGATTATGGGATATTTGACAGCGAAAGGATGACAGAAATGACTGAATTCAAACCGATAACGCCCCAGCAGCAGCCGAAGTTTGCCGGGATCAAAACATTTATGCGTTTGCCCCATTCTCAGACCATTCAGGGGATTGATTTTGTTGTTGCGGGCGTCCCCTGGGACGGTGCAACTTCTTACCGGACCGGTCAGCGTTTGGGACCGGATGCGATACGCAAAATTTCGGTGACCCTGCGACCCTATAACCTGGCACTGGATGTCGATATCTTCGAGCATTGCTCCGGCATTGATTACGGCGATCTGCCGGTGATCGCCGGGTACATCGAAGACACTTATGCCAAAATCGAAGCAGAGCTTTGTCCTCTGGTTGAGGCCGGTATAATTCCCGTATTGATGGGCGGGGATCACTCCATTACGCTGCCGGAGCTCAGAGCCGTCGCTAAAACTCATGGGCCGGTTGCTTTAATCCACTTTGATTCCCACACCGATACCAACGATCAGTACTTTGGCAAACCCTATTATCACGGCTCGCCCTTCCGCCGGGCAGTGGAGGAAGATATTCTGCTTGCCGAAAATTCAATTCAGATCGGCATGCGCGGATCTGTTTATTCAAAGGCTGCCTATGCCGACTCAACCGCTCTGGGATTTAAGGTAATCACCATGTCCGCTCTACGGGAAGTGGGTCCGCGGAAACTGATGGAAATCGTCAGGAAACGGGTCGGGCCACACAAAGTGTTTGTCACTTTTGACATCGATGTGGTCGACCCGGCATTTGCGCCCGGTACGGGGACACCGGAGGTGGGTGGATTTACCAGTGCGGAGGCAGTCGACCTGGTGCGGGGCCTCAGGGGGTTGAACTTTGTCGGATTCGACGTGGTTGAAGTATTACCGGACAAGGATCCGGCGGAGATTACCGCCCTCCTGGCCGCCAATATCGTATATGAATTTTTATCTCTGATTGCCTTGAACAAGAAATCAAAAAAAAATGTCTAAATTGTCTAAAATGACTAAAATTGAGGTTCCTGTCATTTTAATTCTCTATCGAACTATGAACAATCAACGATCAGCCGGTGCTGAAATAGCCATTCAATCATTTCAATAAACTCCATCAACATCTTTTGCCTGACACCTGAACCTTGAAACCTGGAACCGAAAATCCGGGCTGCGAAATCATCCCGATTGACAATCTATCTCTATGGTGTTAGCAATAAAGTGAAAATTGCTGGGGGAGCCCCATAATATTGGCTGAGAGGAGGCTGATTGTCTCGACCCCTGGACCTGATCCGGATAATGCCGGCGTAGGGAAGTCATCTGCATCCCATCCGAATTCCTTCCTACAATCCGGCCGCAGTCCGCATCCGAGGAGCCGTTTCATGCTGAATGTTTCGCGTTTGAATAAACGCTTCGGCGACCTTTCCATCTTCGAAAATTTTGATTTAATGCTTCCCAGGAACGGTTTTACCGTTTTGATCGGTCCCTCGGGGTGCGGCAAAAGCACCTTGTTTAATGTCCTCACGGGGGTTGTTGCCAGAGATGGCGGAGAAATATCGTGGTGCGGGGAAGAAATTTCGCACTTGCGGGACACATCGGCCTACATGCAGCAAAAGGATTTGCTGTTGCCCTGGTTCTCTTTGATGGATAATGCTCTGCTTCCGGCCAAAATTGCCGGTGAAAACATGGCAACATCCAGCCAAAAAGCGATTTCTCTGTTTAAACGGCTTGGTCTGGATGGATTTGAAACCTATCGCCCGGGAGAAATATCAGGCGGCATGAAACAACGTTGCGCTCTGGTTCGCACCTTGATGTTCGAGCGTGCCCTGGTTCTGCTGGATGAACCTCTTTCCGCTCTTGATGCGATTACCAGAAGAAGTTTACAGTCACTGCTTTTAATGCTTCAAATCGAATTCGAAAAAACTATTCTCATGATCACCCATGACATCGAAGAAGCGATATGGCTTGCCGATGAGGTTCTGGTTTTAAGCGGGCGACCCATGCGGGTATTGGATCAATTTACCCTAACCGGACCCAAACCGCGACGACTCGATGATCCCGAGCTGATTAAGATCAAGGAATATGTGCTGACCTTGCTCCAAGAATACACAGCTTCATGAAAATGCCTAAATTGCCTAAAATTGTAGTATTATGTCATTTTTATAAAGCTGTTCGCAGCATATAGCGACGTATCAGATCTAGCCGGCTTTGATTGAACAGTATAATAACTAAATAATGTACGAAATAGTATTAGAGATTGTAATTTGATGGAACGATCGTCGATATATTCATTGCTGATTGCGATTGCCTTGCTTGCCGTTTGGGAGTCGGCCTGCAGGAGCTTTGATGTTCCCGACTTTATTTTGCCCACGCCTTCACGTATCGCAACGGTGGCGGTTGTTCAGGCATCCATTCTGTTGCCCCATGCAGGCATAACTGCCCTGGAAGTGTTGATCGGCATCATGATCTCTCTGATGGTTGCCGTGCCGCTGTCTATTGTGATGTTCGCCCACCCTTCAGTGGAAAACGCCCTCGCGCCATTTTTGGTGGCATCCCAGGCCGTGCCGGTATTTGCCATTGCGCCGCTGCTCGTTGTTTGGCTGGGATACGGCATTGCCAGCAAGGTGCTGATGGCAGCGATAATTATCTTTTTTCCCATCACGGTAAATTTATTGGAAGGATTAAAGAGCTGCGATCATGAATATCGAAAACTTTTTCAACTCATGGGTGCCGGGTTCTGGAAGACCCTGCGATTGTTGTACTGGCCCTGGGCGCTGCCCCATTTTTTTGCCGGATTGAAGGTCGGTGTTTCTGTAGCGACCATCGGGGCGGTTATCGGGGAGTGGGTCGGTGCCCAGCAGGGTCTCGGCTATTTGATGATTCAGGCCAACGCCAGGCTAAACGTCGACATGGTCTTTGCCGCCATTTTGTGGCTGTCGGGCATGGGGCTGTCCTTGTGGGTTTTTGTGGGATTTTTGGAAAGAAAAGTGATCACCTGGAAGTAAGATGGGAATTGAGGGATTGAGGGATTGAGGAATTGAGGAATTGGGGGATTGAGGGATTGAAGGATTGAGGGGCCAATATGCGATATTCGTAGTTTTTCTTCAATCAAACCGGCCGCCTCGGTGCTGACACCTGATCCGTCTGTGAAATCATCCTAATCTTTATAAATAAGGAGAAAGTATGAAATTCAATTGTAAGAAAGTTATCGCAATATTAATGCTTTTTGCCGCCCTCTGGGTTCCGTCAATTGATGCTGCTCAGGAGCTTACTCTGATCCTGGATTGGTTCCCGAATGTCGATCACCTGCCGATCTATGCGGCCCGGCAGCAGGGTCTTTTTGCAGAAGAGGGCCTCAATATAAAGATTATCAGTCCCTCCGAGACGGCCGATGGGCTCAAGATGGCGGCATCGGGCAATGTGGACATTGCCGTTTCCTATGAACCCCAGACCATCATTGCTGCCGCCCGTGGATTGGATGTGATCGTCTTTGCACGTTTAATCGAACACCCGCTAACCACCCTGCTATTTCTAAAAGGCCAAGGGATTGAATCACCCAAAGATCTATCAGGAAAAAAAATCGGCTATACGGTGCCCGGCCTGATGGATGTGCTTTTGAGTGCCTTCGCCAAAGTTAACGATATTCAGGATTACCGGGCGATCAATGTCGGATTTGCCATTGTTCAGTCGCTAACCGCGAAAAAAGTGGATGCCGTCATGGGTCCGTTTAAAACTTACGAAACCGTCACGATGGCCCACAAGGGATATGAAGTCGGGTATTTTGAGCTGGAGAAGTGGGGTATCCCGGATTATGATGAGCTGATTTTTATTACCAGCAAAAAAAACATGCAGAAAAATCAGGCAGCGCTGGCGGGTTTTCGCCGGGTTATGGCTCGAGCTATCGCGCAGGTGCGGCGGAATCCGCAACAGGCATTTGCGGATTATCTGAAACAGGTGCCGGAAGCCGATCCCAAAATCGAAAGCGATGCCTTTAAACTGACGTTGCCCTATTATGCCGCCCGTCAGCATCTGGATGCAAACCGATGGCAGCTGTTTGCTGATTTTGCCCTAAAATACGGACTGATCGATAAAAAAGTGGATGTGGCTGATGTCCTTTGGACAGAATAATAAATTTGACGTCTCGAAATTTATATAATATATTGAAATCATGAAGTTTTTGGCGGTACCTGGGTTATGCCCACGACATGGAATGTTGGAATCATGGCCCGCCCTGGTGCGACTCATGTAACGACAACTGATGCTGGCGAATTAGACTATCATTTAATTTATAGAAGGACACAATCTAATTCGGTCTGGGCCAGGGAATAATGGTCAAAAAGGCCTAACTTCAGTGTTTGGGTCAAGGCTTTTGGGATCAAGGGCAATGGCGGGCAGGTCCCATGGGCCGTATTATTTTTCTACCAGATAGAACACGAATGGTCCCAATATTCCATTCGCGCTATTGAGCGGGATTCCTATATTCCCCCGCTGAAAGCGGGATGAGCGAAGCGAACTAAGTTCTGATGTCTGAAAAGAAATTTTTGGAACAGGAAAGTGTTTTAATTTTCACATTGATTGCTATTTGCTTGATCCTTTTCTTTTTCAATTTGGGGGACCGGGCATTATGGGATATCGATGAAGGCATGCATGCGGCAACATCCAAGGATATGGTGTTATCCGGTGACTGGTTAACGCCGCAATACAATGGGGATAAATTTTATGACAAACCGCCTTTGCATAATTGGCTGGTAGCCATCTCATTTATGATATTCGGCTTTACCGAATTTGCGGCACGCCTGCCCGCAGCGCTAATGGGACTGGGCTGCGTGATGGTCACTTATATGATGGGAAGGCAAATTTTCGGACCGGCGGCCGCTTTTTTAAGCGCCGTGGTATTGGCCACCAGTGCTGAGTATTTCATCCTCTCAAGGGTTGTCGTGCATGACATCTCTCTGGCCTTTTTCATCACCCTTGCCCTTGCCCTCTTTTACCTGGGGTATAATGATGAAAAACATCGCAGGCCTTTATTCCTTCTGGGATACGCGGCCCTGGGGTTCTCAGTGCTCGCTAAAGGACCGGTTGGAGTTTTGCTTCCCGTCATGATAATCGGTCTGTTTCTAATATTTAATAGGCAGTTGAGCTTTTTAAAAGAAATGCAGGTCGGTTGGGGCGTTCTCATTTTTTTAGCCGTTGCAGCACCGTGGTATATTCTGATAAGCCTCAAAGACCCCGACTATGTGAGTTATTTTTTTATTAAACAAAACCTCGGTAATTTTTTTTCCGGCGAAGTGCGGCATCCCGAACCGATTTATTACTATATTCCGTTGTTGATGGGCGGGATGTTCCCCTGGAGCACATTTTTGCCATTAGCCCTGTTTCATGGATTTCGTGCGCGCGGGACGACATACAACGCCGGTACGCTGTTTGCGTTGATATGGTTTGCTGCAATTTTCATTTTTTTTTCTATGGCAAGCTCGAAACTCGGAACCTACATTCTTCCGTTGTTCCCGTCCGCAGCCATACTGGTGGGAGCCTTTTTGCATGATATTCTTAATGGATCTTCCCGTGGTCTCGACAAAGGCGTCTTTTACTCATACCTTCCTTCAGTGATCATTTTACCGTTGGCCCTGATTTACATAATATTATTTCCCCCCGTTAATCTGAAGGCCGATGCCGGAATTGAACTGAAGTGGATTTACTTCCTTGCTGCCTGGCTTGTCGCCTGTTGTTTTATATCCCTGGGGCTGGCAGTAAAAAAGAAATACCGGGTTTTCATCGGCTCGATTGTCGGGACAGTGATCACTGTACTTCTATTCTCTTTGATATTTCTGGTACCGCCGATTGAACCTTTTCGTTCCGGCAAAGAACTGGCCCGAAAAATTGACAGACTAATAGAGCCCACGGAAGATCTTGTGTTTTATCTTAAAGCAAGGGATACTTTCTTATTCTATACCAATCGCATGGCTGCCGTGCTGAAAACCCCCCAGGAGTTGAGGGACTATATGGCATCCGATAAGCAGGTGTTTTGTATTTTCAAAATGGATGATTGGCAAGACGTTGAGATGTTGCATGAAGCCATGTACATTGTCGCCCAGCAGGGCAACAAACTCATTGTGTCGAATATCAAGCCCCCAATTTGATAGCGGTTACCAGAAATCGAAGATCGAGCCGGTTGCAGCTTATTTCACCAGGCTCAAATTAGGTTAAAGTTTCCCCCCATATGTGCCGATGCAAGTTAAGCCTCGGCTAATTCCCTAAATAATTGTATAAAATGGGAAGCGATTGAGTTTATTTCCTTTGGAATTATTAACTTCCAATTCAGCCGACATCCTTAATTAAATGAGGAGAAGATACGAAGCGATGAATGCGTCGATTCCCGACAACAACGCGAAAAATGACCCAGGATCTGAGAAACTTTCCATCGGTGAATATGGACCCCGTGTCTCCGAGCTGACCGAACTGCTAAGTGCGTGTCGAGACCTCAGTGATATTTTAAATCCCGAAGAGCTCTATGCAATATTTGTCGGGATTATTAAACACAAATTTAAGGTTCACCGGTTGGGCCTGTTTGTCTATGATCCGGAGACAGAGACTTTTAGCCTGGTTTTCAGCGACGGATTAGGGAAACTGGAATACAAATTTAAAATTGATATGCAAGATTTATGGCAAACTATTCTTCAGGATGAGCCTTTTGCGGTCGTTGATGATTCAGGAAATCCGCTTTTTACCAAATTTCTGGAAAAACAGGACTTAGAGATATTACCATCTGAGCTCTGGGTTCCGCTGGTTATGCGGGGTGAGGTAATGGGTCTTTTGACATTAGGGTCGAAAGCCGGGGACCAGCCTTTTGACGATTTTGAGCTTTATTTTCTCCAACAGATTACTGCCCAGGCCGCTGTGTCAATAAATACCTGCCGGCTTTACGAGAGACGCAGACAAGAAAAAGAAGATTTGGACAAAACCCTGCAAAATCTGTCATTGCTATACGGCATCGGCAAGGCAATGAACTACATCAGTGATCTGAAAAAACTCCTGCAGTACATTCTGAAACAGGCCATTGATATCGCCTCGGCCGAGAAAGGCTCGCTGATGTTGTACGATATTGAATCCGATCGATTGAAAATTCGTGTGTTGGCCGGATTGGTAGATACCGCATATCAGGACCGGGTTAACAACAACGAAATTAAATGCCGCAGTTTCAAGCCGGGCGAAGGCATTGCCGGAAGGGTTTTTTTAAATTCCCAACCCATGATTGTCAATAATATTCGTGATGACAGTCTGTTCATCAAGTCCGAAACTTCCTTTGTCCGTTCCATCGCCTGTATACCCATGGTTGTATACAATGATGTGATTGGTGTCATCAATGTGACCAACAAAAAAAATGGCAAAGAATTCAACGATCAGGATATAAAGATGTTAAAAGCCGTTGCGGATCAAGCTGCCGTTGCTGTGAATAAAGCACAACTGTGGGATATGGCCGTTACGGATTCCCTGACCGGTCTTTACGTGCGACGGTATTTCATGGTCAAGCTGCAGGAAGAGATCCATCGGGCCGAGCGTTATCATAAACAAATTTCAGTGATTATGACGGATCTGGACAGGTTTAAATATATCAATGACTCCTATGGTCACGATGCCGGTGATCGGGCATTGAAAGCCATCAGTCAATTTTTGATAAAAAACATCAGGGATGTGGATGCCATCGCTCGATACGGTGGAGAAGAATTCGTTATGCTGATCCCGGATGCGGATAAGGAAGAGGCTTTCAGACTGGCGGAGCGGTTGCGAGAGGAACTTGGCAAAGTCAAGCTCGATAATCTGCCGCCCATTACCATGAGCCTGGGAATTGCGACATATCCCACAGATTGTAAGGATATGGAAGAGCTGATAAACAAGGCTGATGCCGCCATGTATGCCGCAAAACAGGCCGGCCGGAACATATCGGTGAAATACTCTGAGCATATTCAGATCGTTAGGGACAAGGACGGAAGCGCGATGGCAGATGACAGCGTTTAGAATTCGGAAGCCGGAATGCGGCCTGGGACGAGCTCAGCCGATTTCATTATAAATCCCTGATTTTTTTTGATCTTGACTTGGATGAGCCCGTCGCCGGTGCAAGCGGTTCATTTATTCTCCCACCTTCACACCTTCCCATCTTCCCACCTTCTCCTTATTCCGTCTCCCGGCATCCAAGCTTTCCAGCCTCCCAACCTCTCGGCTTTCATCAACTCAATTAACCCACAATAACCTTTTCTTTTTTTTGAATATCTATTACAATATTGCTTGTATCTACTCTGCGAAATTGATATTGAGCATCAAATTTTAAGAATTGAATTTATTCGATTTTCCGGTTTACCCGGCGAAGGAGGTCACATGGCTGACATCATGGATATCATTAAGGGAAGAGATCCGCGGGAAAGGGAATTTCATCAGGCGGTCAGTGAAGTTATTGAATCCGTCAAACCGGTATTGGATCAAAACCCAATTTATCGCCAGGCGAAAATTCCGGAACGACTGGTTGAGCCTGAGCGCGTGATCATGTTCCGGATACCCTGGGCCGACGATCAGGGAAATGTTCAGGTTAACCGGGGGTTTCGGATTGAGATGAACAGTGCCCTGGGACCTTACAAGGGCGGGCTGCGGTTTCATCCTTCGGTAAATCTCGGAATTTTGAAGTTTCTGGCCTTCGAGCAGGTATTTAAAAATGCCCTGACCACGCTGCCTATGGGGGGCGGCAAAGGCGGCTCCGATTTTGATCCCAAGGGTAAATCCGACAATGAAGTGATGCGTTTTTGCCAGAGCTTTATGAGTGAGCTTTTCAGGCATATTGGGCCGGACACGGACGTGCCGGCCGGCGATATCGGTGTCGGTGCCAGGGAAATCGGATATCTATTCGGCATGTATAAAAAATTGAGGAATGAATTTACCGGAGTCCTGACCGGCAAAGGCTTGAACTGGGGCGGCAGCCTGATTCGACCGGAGGCCACCGGTTATGGGTCGGTCTACTTTGCCGCTGAAATGTTATCAACCCGCAACGAAACTCTGGACGGTAAAACATGTATTGTCTCAGGATCCGGCAACGTGGCGCAGTTCACCATGGAAAAGCTCATTGAATTAGGCGCTAAAGTGGTGACGCTATCCGACTCTGCGGGGTATATTTTTGACGAAAGCGGTATTGACAGCGAAAAGCTTGAATACATCAAAGTCCTTAAAAACGTGCGCCGTGGGCGCGTCACTGAATATGCCGACAAGTATTCCTCCGCGATCTACACGCCGGTTGACCCGGCATTAGACCACAATCCCCTCTGGAACCACAAAGCCGAATGTGCTTTTCCCAGTGCCACCCAGAATGAAATTAACGCCAGGGATGCTCAGAATTTGATCGATAACGGTGTCATGCTGGTCAGCGAAGGTGCCAACATGCCGACGATGCCTGACGGTATAGACATTTTTAAGGATCACAAAATTCTTTACGGACCGGGCAAAGCGGCCAATGCCGGCGGGGTTTCGGTATCCGGATTGGAGATGACTCAAAACAGCATGCGTCTGGCCTGGACCCGGGAAGAAGTCGACAATCGCTTAAAGCTGATCATGAAAACCATCCACAGCACCTGCGTTGATGCGGCCGAGCAATACGGTGTGCCGGGCAACTATGAAGCCGGCGCGAATATTGCCGGATTTGTGAAAGTGGTTGATGCCATGTTGGATCAGGGCCTGGTGTAGAAAGGTTAAAGGTCTAAGGTAAAAGCTTTACGGGCAAAGGACCAGGGGCAGAGCGCCTAGTGTATCGGGCGGCGCCTGAAGATTAGCATTGATAAATCCGAACATAGGAAAAGTCCAAGAAAATCCTCAATAAATCTTGCATCCAGTAATTTTATGTCAAGTTGCTTTGTCAAAAGGGGGAATCTCTACTTCCCCCTTTTTTAAAGGAGGGTTGAGGGGGATTTTAATTTTAGAGTCGGTCGGGAGCCGAAAAATGGTGATATGGCTATGCTCAATCAATTGATTGTCGTTCTGGCGGTTATTTTACTGGTCGGATTATTGCATTTTGAGAAAACCGGCAGTCAGCAAGGAAAATTACCCACCAAGACCACGCTCTCTTGTCTTTTCATTTTTACGGCTTTGGTCCAGCACCATCCGATCCCAGTTTATTACTACATTTTACTTTCCGGTTTGATTTTCTGCCTCGGCGGTGATGTGTTTCTGGCCTTGCCCCAGGAAAAGATGTTCCTTTTGGGACTGGTGTCATTTCTCCTCGGACACGTGCTTTATGTGATTGCTTTTTTTTATGTGGCTGATATCAGTCACTGGACCTGGGTCGGCTGCCTGGTGGGACTGCTTGTCAGCGGCCTGGTTTTTATGTGGTTGCGACCGCATCTGGGTTCCATGCTGATGCCGGTTATTGCATATGTCATCGTGATAACTGTCATGGTTATCGGTGCCTGGACCGTGCTCGGTGATACCAAACTGAGTTATGCCGGCCGGCTGCCGGTATTCATCGGAGCTGTGGGCTTTTATCTTTCCGATTTATTTGTGGCGCGGGACCGCTTTCTAAAATCTGAATTTACCAACCGCCTCATCGGACTGCCCATGTACTATTGCGGCCAGTTTCTGCTTGCCTTTTCAGTGGGGCTCCTCAAGTAATTCAAAGACTAATTTCCCGTTAAATAAATTCCGGAATAACCTCAATCAAATCCCATTTTCAAAAAGCCTGTTACCCCAATTGAGTGAAACTCAATTGGTGGGTACTCGGTATCTGGTACTGGGTATTGGTTTTAAGGAATGGGTTTGATTTTTAATATATCACCCGCAAGG
>CACVKW010001061.1 GCA_902749685.1 Olavius sp. associated proteobacterium Delta 1
ATTGGTGGGTACTCGGTATCTGGTACTGGGTATTGGTTTTAAGGAATGGGTTTGATTTTTAATATATCACCCGCAAGGGCCATATAAAATGAGTTACGCAAGGC
>CACVKW010001062.1 GCA_902749685.1 Olavius sp. associated proteobacterium Delta 1
AGGGTCACTCTTGTCCAAAAACGAGTTTAGAATGAGTCATATAATGAGTTGTAAAACGAGTCATTGAAAAAAATCCTCCTTGTATGTAGGGTGGTTGTTAA
>CACVKW010001063.1 GCA_902749685.1 Olavius sp. associated proteobacterium Delta 1
ACATCTAATCGGGGTTCGGCACCACGTCGGCCTCCACCTGATAGGCGTTGGCCAGGCTGTTGGTGCCGTTGAATACATCCACCACGGCAATTAATTCTGCCACTGCCTCATTGTCCAGTCCGAGCCGCTTCACGGCGGCACTGTGGGAATTAATTCAGTAGGTGCAGTTGTTGGTAATGGACACCGCCAGCGCGATGATCTCCTTGGTCAGCGGATCGAGTTTGCCGGGTTGCATGACGATTTTTAATTTATGCCAGGTGGCCTCCAGGTGGTCCGGGTTGTTGGACAGGGCCTGCCAGAAATTGGGAACGAAATCGATGTTTTTGCTTGCCATGATATCATCATAGACTTCCTTGACTTTGCCGGTTGCCTCTCCGGGGGAGACAGTTCGATAAAGGGCCATAATTGTACCTCCTGAGGTTATAATTGCAGGGCTTCACCCCGATCCTATTTGTTGATCAAAAGCATTATCACAGTGCATTGCTATCATCAATCTACAATTTAACCAAATCCGATTTAATTTGAACGGATTATCAGCTTGTAAAGTTAGCTGCGTCATAAAGATAG
>CACVKW010001064.1 GCA_902749685.1 Olavius sp. associated proteobacterium Delta 1
AGATCGTTGCTTTTTCCGGGCAGATGCTGGATGCTTGATACTCGATGCTGGATATCTAACAGTACACTATCGGTGAATTTCAACGACATCCAGTATCCAAAAACCAGAATCCAGGATCAGTCAATACTTTCAATGGTCTTCATTGCAGCAGCTAAGTTGGATTTCAAAATTTTATGCAACTATAGGGTAATGTTTATCTGAGATGATTTACAGTATACACTATCCGAGCAATCCTCTCGCATTCGCCAGGCCGTTGGCAAACAGGTAGAGAAAGCAGATTATTATTGTAAAGCCGCACGCGTAGTATAGTATACGCAAAGCCTTTGGAGCACTGCCGACCAGGGTAGTATGCAGGTTGCTATTTTGCTCCATTCGCTCAACCCATGCCGGTCTCTCATGGCGCGCTTTTTCCAGATCGACGCTGCCCTCAAACATAGCGAGATCCATAGGAAAGTTGTGCCGCCGAAGGTGTCCTATGAAAAAGTGAATTGTTGTTACATGGGCAATCGCCAGGATAGCTTCAATGCGATGAACCCACAACAGGACGTTAAGCACCCATCCAGGTATGTAGTGGCTGAAAAAAATGGGATTGTACAAAATTACCCCGGTTCCGCCGAGAAGGGTGATGCCCCAGAAAACCGCCAGGTAATCAAACTTTTCCCAGTACCCCCAGCGATCGAACCGTGGCGCTTCCTTTATGCCCAGAAGCCAACCGATGTGCTGAAGCGCCTGAAAAAGGTCTTCCTTCCGGGGGAGTATAGAATCAGGGCCGTAGACACTTTTGGGAAAGCGCCGCCAATCAATGTGGATGAGAACATATATTACGTGAACGCCCAATAAAGCGAGCATGAAAATACCCACCCACCAATGAATGGTAAGGGCCTTGTTATAGCCGCCGAAAATGGATGCCAAAAAACGGCCCCAGTTTGTCTCAATATACAATCGTGCCAGGCCGGTAAATGCCTGCGTGAGAAAAAACAGCATCAGCAGCAGATGAAACACCCGTTGGACCGGAGTGAAGCGCTTAATCCTGGTCATTGTGTTTCCTCCTTTTGACAAAACGCTTCTGCAATCCTGACATAAAGGTGTCCGGCAAAAATTCTCTTAAACCCCACATAAACGTATGCGGTAAAAAGGCAGCAAATGTACCCACGGCAATCGCCACCATCATCCAAAAAACAAAAAACAGCAGCGGAAAGCTTTGCCGGGTGCTCATGTCTGTCGGATTGGGTTCATGGACGACATAGGTGGCGAAAGAAACAGTGGCCCCTTCATGGCATTTGGCACAAATAAAGGCATGCCGCCTTCTGGGGCTCATCTTTGAGTAGTAGTGCTTGAGGCCGGCAATGGGTTCCGGTCCGTGGCACTGGCGACAGGTGATCTTTGCTCGCCGCTTATGGAGGTTTCGGCCCTGGCGCGGATGGCACCTAAGGCAAGTCAGGCGTTCATAAAACTTCAAACCCCAGTGGGAGTCAGCCAGGTATTGCCTGCGCCGAACTTTCTCGGCAATCGGCGACAGGGTAATTGCCTCTCTTTGGGGAATACCTCCTCTCACAAAAACAGGATAGGGGCGGGGTTTGGCTTCGTAGGTTTCATAGTAGCGAGAGCTTACCTCACGCTCACGGTATCGAATAATCTTCGAAGTGGCCTCCGTCTGGGACCAGCCCGGACCCGGCAAAAACAGTGCCAGCCATACAAGGCCTATCATAAGCCGGATACCGCACCACCGCCGATCCGTATCTTTATGACAATGATCCTGTTTACAAGAAAACACGACATCACAGGTATGATTTTTTAAAAGTCGTATCTTTCCCAAAGAAGATATTTCCATCTACCACCTCTGCGGATTTTGGTGAACCCTTAGCAGACTCTTTTTAACGATACCATCGTAAAATTCTTGCAGCGTCTTCAGATCCGTGTCCTTGTGTTTGTGGCAGGTCTGGCACGAGTTGGGAACCTGCGGATCTTGCATCGTGTCTCTGGGCAGCAGGGTCACAAACACGTGGGAATGCGTGTCACCGGATTCTTCGCTTCTGGCAATGCGGGGCATGTGGCAGCCGATGCAGTTGGGAAACGTGTGGATGGAATGGGACAGGTTTTTGTTAATCACTGTGTGGCATATCATACATTGCTGGGAGCCGGCTCCTTTGGTTTGGAATTGAGTCGGGGCCACGCCCAGTTGATGGACGTAGTGGCAGGAGGTACAGGTAACGCCTTCCTTGGAATGTGTGGAATACAGCCATTCGATATATTGCTGGCCGTGCCCTTTGGCAAACTCTTCAGCATAAGTGTTTTTAATGTCCTTATGGTCGTAGTTGTTGGTATCAAAATACCTTCCCAGGGCACGGCCGGGCTGGTAGCCCACCGGCCATTTGGTGCCCTCAACTTTGGTCGACTTGCCGCGGCTGTGACAGGCGCCGCATATTTGGGTTCGGAAGGCCGCCGGTAGCTGAGAGGGGTTGATGATCGTAAGTCGTTTGTCGAAGACTGCTTTTTCAGGCAACGCCACGTGGTGCGAACCGGGGCCGTGGCAGGCCTCGCAGCCGACCCTCGGCTCGGAAAAGGTGTTTTTTTCCAGATCGACGCCCATGGCGTGACACCCGCCGCAATATTTGTCCCAGGGCCGCTTGTCCCAGTCGGCTTCGTGATAATTAATCCACTGGTTGGTCCTGGCTTCGTATTCCACCGGGGCGACGTAAAGTTTTCCGTTTTTTTCAACCAGAAAGCCCTGCTTCCATTGCATACCGATGGTGTATTTTATTTCCTCGACTTTGGGGATATAAATCTGGTCCGCCGGTATTTTTAGATCTTTTTGCCGTTTTTTAAGATCAGCCAGGATGGCCTCCGGATCGATTTCCGCTATCAGGGCGTCCAGATTTTGGGTCACATCCTGAATGGTGCGGCTGTGAAGGGTCGTTTTCCAGGAGTCATAATGTTCCAGGTGGCAGAATTGGCATTGATCGGAGCCGACATAGGTCTTCGGTTTAGACAGTATTTCTTCGATGTCAACTTTAATCTCTTCGGAACCGGGACCGCATTTAGTCAGACCGACGACCAGCAATAGTATCAAAGCGAATTTGAACCAATGACCTGTTTTCATTATACCCCCTTTCCAGGCACCCGAAGCAAGAGCCGGAAGTTTTCTGTTAAGTCACATGGTGAGATATCTCTTCCTTCATTGACAAAACCAAATCCCCGAGGGTGTAGACGATCAGAAAAGCTGCGATCACACCACCGATGACAAACATTTCCATCAGTGTCGGCCAGTAGGATGGCAGGCCATGCGGGATATTGGGATAGACCTGACCGGCAACCACGAAATCGTATCGCATGACAAAGGTTCCGATCAGGACCAAAAGTGCTCCCGTCAATACGCCGTTGAGGCTTTTTTTCTCTGCCGCCCAGATAAGGAGATAGATCGGGACCACACTCATGAGCCCGACCTCAAACCCCCAGAACCCAATACGGAATGGGCCGTTTACCAGTAGCATCACCGGCCCCCGGCTTGTCGGATCCAATAGACCAGTGGCCAGGCGATAAATTATAAGAAGAAATCCCACTGCCAGAATCAGAGCCAGCACCTGGGCCATCTCGAAAATGACGGCTTTCAGGCCGGGAAATATCTCATCATTTTTGACACGGTAAGTAATGATGGTGACGACTATCAGAAATGCATAGCCGCTGAAGATAGCCGAGACCAGAAAATAGACCGGATAATAGGGTCCGTACCACAGCAGGCGTGATTCCGAGTGGGCGAAAACCGATCCCAGCATGGAAAGCGCCGATGCGCCGGAGGCAAAGGCCAGCAGGGCCACAAGTCGGGGCAGTCTCGAGTCCTCCAGTAATGCGCCAATACGGGTGCCCCGCAGTTTTTCGAGTGTCAAAAGCGCCAGGATTTTTTTTACCAAACCTTGACTGCTTTCTGCACGTCGGGCCAGATCCTCCCGGTTCAAGAGCCACAACTCGACGACGACCACGCCCATGTAGATGCTGTACAGCAGCCCCATCCAGGAAATAGCCGATCGGAAGTTGGGTGAAATGGCATTGTAGATCGGCATCCTTTCCGGATGGCCGAGGTGCAGGACGATACACAGCATCCCAAACAGGATGGTGGTCAGCGATAAAAAAGCCATGCGCCGGGTCATCATCTCATAGCGCTGCATGCCGAAAACCGATCCCAGCGCGTTGATGATGCAAAGCCCCGATCCGATGGCCACCAGAAAAATATAGGTTGCGATCATCGTAGCCCAGGGAATCTTAACGGAAAATTCCAGGATCTCCATGCTGGTGAGCAACGATGCCAGTATGGCGTAGCCCGCCAGAAAGATCAATGCGCAGAAAACGCTGATCCAGATAACCAATCGCGGTGAATGCTCGACGGCGTCGAGTAATGGTTGAATATGCTCACTCGGCTTTTTGCTCATCGAATTCCTCGTCCCTGTTCCGGGTCATTTGGGCATAGATATACATCGCACCGGCAATCACTGAGGCAGCTAAAATACCGGAGGCTGTGACTCTGATTTTATCCAGGTTGTGATTAATCACCTTTTTAGGCGCGGCAATCAGGCCTAAATTTTTAGGTTTGGCCGGTAAAATGGTAATCAAATCGGTTCCGCCGGCTTCCGCCAGGCCCATGATGTAGCTCGGTCTTTTCAGTCGTTCGACCCGGCGGTGGGCTTCTTTTATGATTTCGTGTTTATAATCAAATGCTAAGGCTCCCACCGGGCAGGCGGCCACACAGGCCGGTTTCTGATAATTGAGCAGGGTCCTGTTATAACACAGGTGGCATTTGCGTGTGACGCGCTTGTCAAAGTCGAACTGGGGCACCTTCCAGGGGCAGGCCTGAAAGCAGTAGCGGCAGCCGATACACTTATTTTCATTGATTACAACCGCTCCATTCGGCAGCTTGCTGATGGCCGTCACCGGGCAGACGCCCGCACAGGCCGGTTCGATGCAGTGCTGGCAGGACCACTGCACATAGTGCCGCTTGGCACGATTTTTTGCATCGGTGCGCAGATTAACTACCGTGTAATTATTGGCGGTCAGATGGGTATCCCGATCGGTAATCAGTTCATCCCTTTCCACTCTTAGGTTGTTCCAGCGCTTGCAGGCGGACATGCAGCGCTTGCACCCGATGCATCTGATCGAGTCAACCAATTTGCCGTAGCGCAGTCTCTCCGCATGTGCGACAGGGTTAGACCCGAGTGCTGCGCAGGCCGGTAGACTTGCCAGGATTTTTAGAAACCGGCGGCGGCCGATTTTGGTTGAATCGCAGTTCATGAATTATAAGTAGAACTAAATATGTTGAGTTAAAATCCGAAAACCCCAATCCGAATTCCGCAATCCTTTATTGTCTTTGGTGCACCGTGAATGGTACCGGCATGTCCCTCTTTTTGGCAGCTTCCAGAAAACCCACCATCGCATCAACCGGCGTGTCTTTGTGATGATGGCAGCTGTTACAGGCATTGGGCTGTTTGTCGACACCGCCGGCCTCGAGGGTGGCCTGGGGAAACATGAACCTGAAGGTGTGGCTGTGGGCGTCCCCGGCCTCACCGATACTGGCCACCCTGGGCATATGGCAGCGTACACAGCTGCCGAAGGTGTGAATGCGGTGCACCGAACGATACTGCACTGTCGTGTGGCAGCTTTTGCACAGCCGGTCCTCAAACAAACGGGTCTTGGAGCGAATGGCCAAAAGCAAGTTGGAAGCATCCAGGTTGGAAGTAATACCGGTTTTGCTCTGATGCACGCTGTGGCAGGTGGCGCATACCACCCCCACCTTGGCGTGTTCGCTCTGCTTCCAGTCCAGGTACTGCTGGTTGCTGTATTTGGATTCTCCGCTGGGCCAGAAGTATTCAGCCTCATCACCGTTGCTATGAGAGACTTCCTTGAAATACAGGCGCAGGTTGGCTTCCCCCTTGTGGGTCTGGTAATCCACCGGAAAGGCGTATTTGCCGGTCATGTCTCGACCCCGCGTGTGGCAGGAGCCGCATATCTGGGCAGACAATCCTGAATTCAGCCGTGAGGCCGAGATGATGGTTGGGATCTCAAAGCCGGGAACCGCTTCCACGTGGTTGCTGCCCGGTCCGTGGCAGGCCTCACAGGCGACTCCGGTTTCGACAAAGGTTTTATTCACCGGATCCACACCGGTTGCGTGGCAGCCGGCGCACTCTATCCACCATTTTCTCTTTTGCGACTGGCCAGCCTGATAGGGGGTCCACTTGTCGCTCGGAAAATGGTAGGATGCCGGCAAAACGATCAAATCCTCGCCTTCTTTTTTCAGGTACTGCTGCCGCCACTGACTGCCCAGGGTGTAGGTGATCACATCCCTGCCAAACGTGCGTACATCGCTGGGCATGTCAAAATTACCGATGTTTGCCAGCGGATCCGCTTTGACATCTCGCATCATGCGCGAATGCAATGACGTTTTCCATTCCAGGTATATTCTTTCGTGGCATTTTTTGCAGGTTTCAGAGCCCACAAAAGCCGCGTCGAAGCGGTTTTTGAATTTGCCCGCCAGCTGCAGCGACTCTTCGTGGACCAGGTCCTTGCGCAGCATAACCGTTGTCGCGAGCACAACTACCAGGGCTATTAAGAAAATAAGTCCGATGACCATTGGAATGATATGCAACATTGATAAATCTTTGATAAACTTCATGCCTCACGCTCCCTTACATCGGCTGCCGACGCCTGAATTGACTCAACTCTTCCTTTTCAAACTCAATAAAGCTGCGGGTTAACCGGGCCATTTCCCGGTAAAAGGGTGTTTCAGTGGCTTCGATCACTTTTTCACAGAAATCCGGAATCCAGCGAATAAGGTGCTCGCCGACAAATATTTTTTCATTTTTAAGGCAAAGCAGGGCCGTTTTATCATCATCTGCTTTCCAGGCCTGCGCTTCGCGTTGGATGACACGCTGCATGTACTCCAGCTCGACACTGATGTGATCCGGCAATCCGGTATACTCCGATGTATACTCGAGTCCGGAGGACTCAATAATATTTTTGACCTGTGTCGTTAATTCTCCCCAAAGTTGGCCGCTCTGGACACCTTCTTTTTGATGATGGACGGATTCATAGGGGGCGATGTGTTTGCCGGGACCGACAAACAGCCGGGTGTATTCAACCGCCAGGTCTTCGAGCAGCTCTTTCTCGGAGTTTTGAAAAAATCCATTATTTAATTTAACACCCAGGTTGGATAAAACCTCCTGAAACCGATGGTTTTTCATCTGCTGGAGGAGCTCTGAAGTCAGTTCCCGGCGATAGACTGCTGCCAGAAACCCGTAAATACTGCGTCTGTGTTCGGCAAGTTCTTTGATATTTTCTTTTTCGCTGGTTGTCATCAGAACCTCACTTAAATGGCAGAGTGCAAAGGCCTTAGAGCAAAGAGTAAAAAAAATGGAATACTGCCTTTTTAAATTACCCTATGCCCTATGCCCTCTGCGCTATGTTTATTGCCCAACCGTCTGCAGAGATCCGCTTGGACGGACTCTATGCAAAAGTGCTAATTAGCATTTAACAACTACGCCTTGGTCACCTTAACCACCGTGTCCATCCAGATCTGCTGGCCGTTGATTGGGTCGGGCCGGTTAGGGATGATCCAGTTGGGATGCACCCCATAGGTATTCCAGCTCTTGAGCTTGAGATCCGGATCATCATCCCCAGCCAGAGGGGCCTTATTGCCGGAAGCATACCTGCCGTATTCCCAGTGGCCAAGGTGATGCGAAATGGCGATAATGCCCGGCACGACACCTTCGGTCACATTGGCGGTGGTGGTAATTTCACCGATGGCGGACTTGACCTTGATCTTGTCACCGGTTCCGATTCCCAGCGGTTTTGCGCTGACCGGGTTGATCATGGCCTTGTTATCGTGGTAGATCTCGGTCAGCCACTTGCAGTTGGCCGAGCGCGAATGGATCTGTACCGGTACCTTGTAAGTGGTCAGAATTAGATCCCCGGCTCCCATCTTCTCATGCTCGGGAATGGCTATGTAAGTCGGCAGGGACGGAAAATTTTTGATTTTCAACAGCTCGGAATACACTTCAAAGTAACCGGACTTGTTGAGTTTATCCGGCTTGAACCCGGCGTAGACCTTGCCGCCGATTTCCTGGCCGACATAGCCTTTGTAGGCATTCTTGGTCTTGGTGTAGCCTTTTGCTTTGGCTTCGGCCTCACTTTTGGCTTTGGATTTTTTCCAGTTCCAGTAGGTGCCGGTAGCCTCATCCAGAATTACCCCTTCTTTTTTTAGAGCGTCAGCCGAGACTTCCTTTTTGTACATGTAGTACTTCGGTTTGGCGTTGGGGTCATGCCAGACACCGTGTTTTTTCATGTACTCGAACCCGCCGGCTTCTTTGACGCCAGGGGTCTTTTCGCATGACAGCTTGACAAACTCTTCGGCCGAGTTGAACCCGAGCGGCATACCCATACGCTCTGCCAGATCACAGACAACGTCCTTAAAGTCACGTGATTCCCCCAGGGGCTTGACAAATGGCTGGCGGATGTAAAATTCCGGGATCTGGGTCGGTGAGACATGATCTTCCCAGTCCCACCATTCCAGATAGGACGGGTTGGGCAGGATTATGTCAGCCAGGGCCGCGGATTCGTCATAATAAGCGTTGACGCAGACCGTAAACGGAATCAGGCTCTCATCTTTGAGGATATCGATGTTCTCCTGGCAGTCCCCATTGGCATAGACCGGGGTGTAGCAGTACCACATGTAAACTTCGGGTCGCCCGGCGCTGCCGTCCTTGATCATCTTGAGGACCTGGTGGCTGGCACCATGGCTGGGGTATGCCGCATCACCCTTGAACCCGCTGGTGATTTTTAATGCTTTACCCTTGGGTTTCTTTTTGGGTCCCTTGGGGTACTTCCACTTGGCGCCCACACCCCGGCACCGGCCTCCGGGATTGTCGATGTTGCCGGTGATGGCCGCCAGCATCTGGATGGCGCGCTCGGTGTCGTTGCCGTTGTAATGGGCCACGGCACCGCGGTAGCTCATGACACAGGCCGGTTTGGTCTTGGCAAACTCCAGGGCCAGGGATTTTATCTTGGCCGCCGGCACCCCGCTGATTTTTTCCGCCCATTCGGGGGTGTATTGCGCCAGGTGAGCTTTCAAGGCAGCCACCTTTTGATCGGTGCTGTCATTGCGGTTCCCGGTGGCCTTGATGAATTTAAAGAACTCCTTGTCATAGAGTCCGGCGTTCATGATCTCACGGCACATGGCCAATACAACCGTCCCGTCGGTGCCCGATTTGACCGGCACCCATTCGGTGGATTTGGCGGCCGTATTGGACAGCCTGACATCGAAGGTCACCAATTTAACGCCCCGGTCGACGACGGCATCCACCAGCCTTTGAGAGGTGGGAATGTGGTTGGTGTGGGCATCTAAAACACCGCTGCCGAAATTGAGCACGAATTTGGTATTGTCAAAATCCCAGTTGTCATAGTGCTTGCCCCAGGTCAGCTCCTGGGCCGTCCATTTGCCGCCCTCACAGATTGAGGTGTGGTTGCCGACGGTCTTGGTGCCGTAAGTTCCGAGAAAAACGCTTTTAACGATCTTGCTGGATGAGGCCTTCATGCGGCCGTAATGGAACATGAATTTTTCAGGATGGCCCTCATCGCGCAGCTTTTTAAGCCGGCCGGCGACTTCGGTCAGGGCTTCGTCCCAGCTGATGCGTTTCCATTTACCTTCACCGCGTTTGCCGGTTCGCTTCATTGGATACAAAACACGGTCCGGGTCATAAAGCTGGTTGATGCCGGCAGCGCCTTTGGCACAGATTTTACCCCGGCCCCGAATGGAATTCGGTTGACCTTCGAGTTTAACAAGCCGGCCGTTTTCGACATAACCCACCATGGAATCGCGGGTCACACAGCTCCAGCAGGCCGAAGGAATCATCTGTCTTTCTGCACCGGTCTCGGGAGAAAAGTCCTTGCCGCCTTTGGCTAAATTCACGGTCCCGGCTAAAGCCGGGGTGCCGATCGCCCCTCCGGCTGCCAGGACAGCGGCCCCTGCCAGACCGAGTTTGAAAAGGTCACGGCGATTTATATCTTGTTTCATTTTATTTCCTCCTTAAATGCGTTTAAACAATAACGTCCAGAATGGCCTCGTTTTTGACAAATTTTTTCCCGGCCGAGGTCATTTTGGTCAGTGCTCCCCGGGGATCGATGTAAAAAACCATGGGGACCGTGTTTTCAGCCGGCAGAAGGGTGGTATCATTGCGCTTCTCCACCAGGTTAAACTCTTTGACCAATTTGGAAACTTCACTGTCGGGATTATTCAGGTCACCGAAAAGGCGGGCCTTTCCCTGGCAGATGTTGACGCAGGCCGGTTCGACCCCGTTGTCGATTCGATGCTGGCAAAAGGAGCATTTGGTAATAGCGTTTTTGGTTTTGTCTTTGCCGGAAAGCAGCGATTTATTCCAGTTGCGGGCCCCGTAGGGACAGGCATCGATGCACTTGCCGCAGCCGACGCACAGCTCGTTTTCGAAGAGGATCAGGCCGTCCGGGCGTTTGTAGGTGGCGCCGCCGCGGTAGCGGATGGTTTTGCCTTCGGGTGTGGTGAATTTGCGCCGGTCCTTGGGATATTCCGGGCAGATCTTGACGCAGGGCGGAACTTTGTCCTCCTGATTGCCCTCGCAATGGTTGCACAGCCGGGGCATAAGGTGTTTTTCACTGGCGGGAAACGTGCCGGTGACTTCTTCGTAAACAGCGGTCCGGAAAGCGCCCAGCGGAACGGCGAATTCGGCTTTGCAGGCCACCGTACAGGCCCGGCATCCGATGCAGCGCCGCAAATCGACGATGTAGGCCCAGCGCGGTGCCTTGGCGCGGGCCGCGGATGCCTTGGCTGTGGGCACCAAACTCGCCGTGCCTGTCAGCGCCGCGGCGCCGGCTCCCTTGAGCACCTGTCGTCTGGTCAGGGATAGATTTTTACTCATAATTACCTCCTTGGTTAATTGATTTTTATTCACTTGCCTCAACGAATTCGATGAGTTCGTCATATTTGTTGATGGCCGCATCGATCAGCAACAGGGAATACTTCTTGTTATGCACCCCATTGCCGAATTGAACGATGTTGATGTTCGCCCGGCCTTGGGCGAGCATTTGCTGCGCTTCGACCAGTTGATCTTCGGACAGCTTGGCCTTGGCATCTTCCAGCACATCCAAGGCTTCCTGCTCGATCTCTTTAGCCTCTTTAACTTCCTTGGCCAGCTCTGCCGTCCAGTCAGCGAGCATTTTTTTATGGTCTTTGGTGTGGCATTGCACACAGGTGCCCGCCGATGCCATCAGGGTCTTCAAACCCGTTTTGGTAAGCTTTTTTTCCACATGACAGCCCATGCAGTTGGTGCGCGCTTTGTACATGGGATCCGGCGAAGCAAAGACATCCTTGCGTTTGGCACCTTCAGCCAGCAGACGCTGGTAGCGGTGGGGTTCGGGGTGACAGGCGGCACAGCCATACTGGATCGACTGCTTTAAATTCATCAGAGCAGGTCCTTTATCAGCCGGTTTTGCCAGATCCGCTTTGGTATGAACGATTTGTTGATGGCATTCCAGGCAGCGGGCATTTTTGACGGACACGTGCTTTTGGTGCATCAGTTTTTTATTTTTTTCCTCTTTAAGGTCTTTTTGCTCATCATGACAGGACCGGCAGCTTTGCGTGCTGATTCCACCGGAACCCAGGACGATGGCTGTTTTCAGTTCATTGTTTTCAAAAATAGCCTCATATTTCGCGCCCCCTGCGCCCTGGATGACATCCAGATGGCAGCTGGCACAGGATACACCGGCCCCTTTCAGTATCTCGTGGGTGATGGGTTTTTCACCGGAGGTCTGAATCGGCTTGGTGGGAAGCTCGTGGCACAACTCGCATCGGCCCCGATCCTGGTTGAACCTGACGTTTTTGAAATGACACAGGTGGCAGCTGGCTTTGCTGACCTCGAATTTCTTTTGATCGGTTTCGTGCTGGTGGCAGGAGACACAGTTGACCTGCTGGCCTTCGATCTGCTTCTTTTCATCCAGGTGGGGCTGGTGGACAAAGAGAACCTTCTCGCTGAACTTGATTTTTTTGGTTTTGAATTTGTCGTCCGGCTTGCCGTGACAGACGGCGGTCATGCAACTGGCATCGGCAATTTGGGGTCTCGTTCTAATGGTATCGCCGCCCAGCGGCAGGTAGGAAAAATGCCCCGGTGGTTGGGCCGGGATGTGACTGGCCTTGGTTATCTCGCTCGTTGCAGCACTTGTGGGCGTACCGGCCGAAACTCCGGGCGGATAGTGGCACTCAACACAGCCGACTTTGTTGTGCTTGCCCTTTTTCCACAGCTCATATCCTTTTTGAACGATTCCCGGATAGGTCAGCACGTGGCAGTACCCGCAAAAAAGCTGGGGCTGGGGAACCTCCGGCGGAGGTAAATCCATTTTAAGAGATGTCTTCTCTGCTGTTGCCCAGGCGCCACCGGCGAAAACGATGACAAACGCCGCTGCTATGTAGATGAAATAATTTAAGGTTTTCAGATCAAACGGCAAATTGATTATTGGGATCCGTTTCATTTTCATGGATACTCCTTAAAAAATAAAAGAGTTCGTCCGGGTCGACCGGTTTGTTGATACAGGCATAAATATGGTAGCAAATGGCATCTTCTAATTCCGGATGGAACGATTGTTCGGACAAACAAAAAAAATAAAGCTCCGGAAATTTGATGGTGAATTCTCTGACTGTGCGGTTGTTGACCGGTACCGTATCGATGTCTATAAAAACCGCCAGACTATTGCTTTGCTTGATATTGGCTTCCAGGTGCTGGATCGAATGTAGCGGGATGGTAAGATACTGATTTTTTTTCAGCAGGGTACAAAACCGGCGGCATTGGTCTTGATTGGCATCAACCACTATGACAGCCTTTTTCATCCGGAACCAAGCTCCTTTTGGTAATTTTCTGCCGGAAAGCTGGTGAATGGAAAGCATCGTCAATGTATCACGATGCAGCAACGATTATGCCAGTTTGATGGATTGGGTGTTTTAATTGTGATCGCTGAAAATAGAAGATGTCATACCTATAGCTTAACTATTAGAAAATATAACGAAATCTAAATGGAGAACAAATTAGTTTGCTGCACCCTGAGATGCTATTTGGGGGGAACGGAACAAGCGACTTGATTTGACGAGATCTGTCTGTATTTCGAACATTATAATTGGATAATTTTATAATTGAAGTAATAATAGTCGGTTACGTGTGTACGAAATCCGGACACATATCGGGATTAGTGGACATGCAAGGCAGGCTGTTTCGATCGTGTCGAAGGTCTTTCATCGGAGGTTTTGGGGTGAAATCAATATCAAAACCCTTTTCCTCTGAGTGGAGAGAGGGCACCGGCGCGGTGGGTGAGATTTAAGTTAGAGCATGGATCGCATCACTTCACACGATCGGCATATTTTCATTTTTTCTTCCCAATTTTTATGAACTTGACCTTCGCATACCGTCCCATTCACAAACCAGCACAACTTTCCGGCCTTAAATTCCCAGGCCGGACATTTCTTCTTGTGCTCAGCGGGACATTTTTTGATCAACCAGCATGGCTTTCTGCTTTTCCGGTTCTCCTCCAATCTGGAAACCAGGAAATACATCTGTCTCTCCACATGGCCTGGCACGTTACGCCACCCCTGCTCGTAGCTGTGAATTGCTTTTAAAGAAGTGCCCAGAAGCTCGGCCATCCGCTTCTGGGTCCGATTGAGCTTTTTGCGGAAATATTTGAATTCTGCGCTATCCATGAGGAATTCCGTTGGGAGTGAACTGCAGCATAAAACATTCAAAATTTACTACTATGTGGTATTATTGTCAATGCCAAAGTGGGCAATAACAGGGATTCTTCAAATTCGAGGACAAAAGCAGTGTTTGTTCCGCTAGAATCGGAATTATATCACGCAAAAGGCGCAATGACGCAAAGTTTTCTTAATTTATTCTGACAAACGCTCTAATGGACGGTTGGTTTTGCAATCTGATATTTTCTAAGTTTATCATACAGTGTGCTGCGGCTGATTCCTAATTGATGAGCGGCTGCTTTTTTATTCCAGTCACATTCATCTAAAACTTCCAGCAGAAGTTTGCGCTCGTTTTCCACAATGCTCCGATTCGATCTTGCCGGTTCTCCCGTCTCTGCCTGCAGAATGACTGCGGGTAGGTCTGAAATTTCGATATATTTGCCCTTGGCCAAGACGGCGGCATGCTCTATGCTATTTTCAAGTTCACGGACATTGCCGGGCCAAGAATAGTCGAGCAGACTTCGCATGGCTTCAGAGCTGAATCGTTGGGCAGGGGTTTCCTGTTCGGTTGCGAAATGCCCTAAAAAATACCGGGCCAGCAGGGGAATGTCATTGCGCCGATTTCTCATAGGAGGCATTTGAATGGGAATAACATTGAGACGATAGAAGAGATCCTCACGGAAATTAGTACGTTTCACTTCTTGCAAGAGGTCTTTGTTGGTTGCTGCCAGGACCCGTATGTTTACTGACAAAGTCTGCTCTCCGCCCAGCCGCTCAAATTTCTGGCTTTGGAGAATGCGAAGCAATTTAATCTGGGCCGTGGAAGATATTTCGCCGATTTCGTCCAGGAAAACGGTACCGCCGTCGGCCTGCTCAAAGCGGCCCGCTTTTTGGCGAATTGCGCCGGTAAAAGCGCCTTTTACGTGGCCGAAAAGCTCGCTTTCGAGTAGCGTGGTGGGATAGGCGGAACAATTGATCACCACAAAGGGCTTATCCCTGCGCAGGCTTTGTTTGTGAATGGCTCGGGCCACCAATTCTTTTCCCGTGCCGCTTTCCCCTTGAATCAAAACTGTCGCATCCGTTGGTGCGACGTCTTCAATCAGCTTATAAATTACCTGCATTTGGGGGTCTTTACCGATGAGGCCACTGAATTCGGCCGTGAGTTCGATACGGTTTTTTAATTCACGGATTTCTTCCTCATGTGAAACCGACCGCTGGATGGCGCCGGAAGTTTGATTGAGGATCAGATCAATAATATCCAGCTCATTGGTAACACAACTGCAGCTTCCCGGGCAGGCGATCAACATCACCCCCAGAAGTTGATTTTCATGACGCATCGGAAAGGTGACCATTTGTTCGGCGGATTGAAATGCTTCGGGCGCAAACCTCGGGTCAATCTGATCTTTTCTGATAAACTGCATACCATCCATATCTTTTAAAAAATCAACTGTTGCTGAAACCGTGTCACCGTCTAAAGTTCTCGATTCTTTTTCCGATTGCATGAAGCATATATCTCTGCCGTGGCTGAAAACCAGAACTGCCATATTTTCGCAGGCAACAATTCCCTGCAGCTTTTTGATCAGATAAACACAGACCGCCTTTAGGTTCGGCAGAGCACCGATTTCCTGTGCAATTGCAAAAGAGGTACGTGTCTGTTTGTGGGCGCGGTCCAGCTCTTCATTTTTCTCCTCCAGCCGCCGGGTATGATCCTTAATGCGGCCAAGCATGTGGTTAAAGGAAGACGTCAATTTGCCGACTTCATCCGATCCTTCCTTTAAAGCGACATTCATCTCCAAACGGTCTTCATCAATTTTTTCGGCTGCCGCAGCCAGCATTGACAAGGGGCGGGTAATCCGCTTAACAAACAGAAGGCTGACGGCCAGAGCAAGTAAAAGAATTCCGAAGGTAATCGCACCCATTTGGATCCAAAGTTGAGTCACCTGGCGGCTGTATGGCGTTTCAGAAAGCCCCAGGCGAAGTACTCCAGCTTTTCCGGCAAATATCGGCCAGGCCGTATCCAGATAATATTCTCCTGTGGTGGATTTAATCTTTTTTAAAGCGAACGCCTCGTTAAGAGTTGCTTTATTTGCCCGGATTAGCCCTAGCGGTACCCCATCCGCAAACGAATGGGCCAGGATCTGATTTTCTTTAACAATAAAGAGGTAGGAGATGGACTCATTGCTGCGCATTTGATAATCGAGCATTTTTTGCAGCGCAACCAGATCGTTGGTAAGAATCTTATCGGTTGCCTCGAGTTCAATTGAGTGGGATAAATTTTCTGCCTGGACAGACATGGATTGATAAAGACTGCTGCTGTAACGCTGAGTAAATAGAAACGAGATGAGTAGACCGCTGCCGATTACCAGGGCCGAAACTGCCAGCAATAATTTGCTTTTAAGGCTTTGAAATCTCATCTTTATTTTTTTCCATCAGTGCGATTTTCAAATCCATCTGTCTGATGCTGTCGTACCACTCGTCTTTTGGTGCAATGAATTTGTCGATCATTAATTCAGCGAGAATTTTTTGACCTTTGGGATCAATGTGCATGGAGAAAAATAACTGACGAATGCGGTTTTTTAGTTCTGGCGACAGATATTTTGAGGCGACAATCGGTGGAATACCGTAGGGCTCTGATTTTCGGATGATGCGGGTTCTGGAAGTAAAAGCCGGATCTTTTTGGTGGTAATATTCCCAGATTAATCCGTCAATCGCGGCTCCGTCCACCAGTGCTTTGGCCACAGCCAGAATGGAATTGTCATGGCTGTAAGTATAGATCGTTTTGCTGAAGTATGTTTTCGGTTGTTCTTCCATTTCGAAAAGCCAATAGGTCGGTACCAGCTTTCCGGTGTTGGAATCCGGATCGGTGAAGGCAAAAACACGCCCTTTCAGGTCTTCTATGCGGTTGAATTGACTTGCTTTGTTCACAATCAAATAGGACTGGTAAAAATGACTTTTCTGTACCCGAGGGGTGGCAATTAATTCGAAATCATAGATTTCTTTGCCGGCGGCATAAGGACCGGAACAAATAAAGGCCAGGTCAATCTGGCCAATTCCCAGCAATTCATTTATTTCGCTGTATGTTTTTCGTTGGATGAACTGCACTTCGCGCCCCAGCTGCTCACCGATATAGTCCAGCAGTTGCCGGTAATAACCAAAGGTTTCTTTAGGGGAAATCATGGCGGCAACCGCCACGTTGAAGGTGGCCGCTTCAGGAATATGGCTTGCGGGCCGTTCCACTGCAATGGTCTTGCTGAAATCCACCACAACCGCATCGCTGTCCTTGCCGCAGCCGGAGACGGCAATTACCCAAGCCAGAAGAAGGGGCCCTATTATAGAGCCTGTTTTTTGTTTCATAATAAGAACGGATGGTTTTGGTTGATTTAAGAAGCGATAATGATAAGTAAAAAATAGTGCCGCGAATACGAATAATCCGACAATACCACTTTGTGTTATTTTAGGTCAATACTATTTTTCCTGGGGCAAATAGTTGACAGATTTTTAGTTGAAAGATATAGGGTCAGAAAGGCAGGATGGGGTCATCGACAATTTTGAAAAGTTGGTACTGGCAATGCGCAACTATCAGGATCGCTCTGACAAAGAAAAAAGGAGAATAAGCTATGAGCAGTGAAGATTATGGTGAAATGAACGCCGTCGCTAAACGCAGCGGGGAATTGTTTGGATCCGGTTTATATTGAGCTGAAGCCGTGCTTTTGGCAGTTGCCGAAAAACACAGCATACAATCGGATATAATCCCCGGCATCGCCAGCGGTTTCTGCGGTGGGATGTCCAGAACCGCCGGGCTCTGCGGTGCCTTAGTCGGCGGTGTCATGGCCTTGGGCATCCTAAATGGCCGTAAATCGTCCGAGGACTCTCCGAAAAAGATTTATGCCCTTTCCGAGCGCCTGGTGCGCGATTTTGAAAAACACCTCGGTTCCAGGAACTGCTCGGATATTCTGGGCTGCGACATCAGCACCCGGGAGGGGGAGGCAGTTTTTGAAGCCAAGAAGCTGGCGAAAACCGTCTGCCTGGATGCGACGGTTAAAGCGACTGCTCTAGTGATGCAGGTTCTTGAAAATCAGGATGATATAAAGCATTCCATGATAGGATAATAGAAGCAATCTCAAAAATGCATTTTACGACCAATGGCTGCGTTGCGATCCGGTTAAAAATACTCACGTGCTAGCGTGTACGCTCCGCTTTTAAACCGAATCGATCCGCCTGAGGCGGACCCTTGATCGTAAACTACTATTTTTGAAATAGCTTCTGGCAACACTTAGCTTTTATCTGTTTTGTGCTTCGTGTATAATTCTTTCAAAAGCTCAATGGGATGGATTACCTCATAAGGCAGTAGCTGCTTGAACTGCAGACGGCGGCTCAGGCAGTCCGTTACCTTCCCAGCTTTTTTTTCCGGTTCAATTCGCTCCATTCTTGATTACTAGAAGATTTCAATATCAGAAAAATACTTTTTATAAAAGCCGCGATCGCGTGTCAATAGCCTGTCTGCATGCATTTTGGCATGGGCAGCGATTAAAAAATCGGCCAACACGCGATTACGTGTCCCTCCTGCTTTTCGATATTCCTTCCATTTCATTCCGGCACCGTAGGCGGATTCAAGATCCAACGAAACAATACGAATGCCAAGAACTTTTAAAGTGTCGTCCAGGAGACTTCTTCCGGTAAATTGGGGTGCAAGCTCCGCATAGATGATTTCATTAATTATAAGCGATCCTTGAGCGTAAGCTTGATCCAAGAGCTTCTTCGACGCTTCACCCCACCTGGGATCCGGCAAAAAGACATCCAGCAGGACATTGGTATCAACAAATGTAATCATCTGCCTCTAATCGCCTCGATATAGTTGTCTGTACTATCCTTCTTCTTCAAAATACCATATACCTGCTCAACCGGACTCGAATGAAGGCTCTTTTTCTTGATCAGCACCCCGGTTTCTTTAAGTTCAAATTCAACCTCAATATACGGCATGAGTCCGTATTTATCGCGAATATTTTTCGGAATCGTAACTTGTCCACGTTCTCCGATTTTCATATTTACGTACTCCCTTTTTCGTATTTGTTATTACATATTATTTATTTCAGAAAAATTGTCAAGCATAATCGGAGCGACACATTTCCGAAACCGCAACGATAGAAATATAGCACCGAACAGTGAACCTTGAACCTGTGAACGCTGACACCTATTGCTAGCCGTTTGTCGGCTATTTGGCGACCGCAGCAGCTTCTCCCATTTTAAACCAGTGGGTGGTTTTCAGGCAGATTTTAACCAGCATCAACATCACCGGCACCTCGATCAGAACCCCCACCACGGTAGCCAGAGCCGCCCCTGAGGACAAACCAAACAGCATCGTGGAGGTGGCGATGGCAACCTCGAAATGATTGGAGGCGCCGATCATGGCTGCCGGGGCGGCATCCACGTAGCGAAGTTTCAGCAATCTGGCCAGACCATAGCCCAGCCAGAAAATCAGGACGGTCTGAATAAAGAGCGGGATGGCGATCCACAGGATGGTCAGCGGGTTGCCGATAATCACCTCCCCTTTAAAAGAAAACAGCAAGACCAGGGTAATCAGCAGGGCGATAATCGTAATGGGCGTTAGAACGTGTAAAAACTTTTCCTTGAACCATTTCTTTCCTTTGGCGGCAATAATCCACCTGCGGGAAAGATAACCGGCAACCAACGGTAAAGCGACGTAAATGCCGATGGACAGCAGCAGCGCCTGCCAGGGAACCGGCAGGCGTCCCACCCCCAGCAGAAAGCCGCCCAGCACGCCATAGAGCAGCAGCATGGTCAGCGAGTTGATGGCGACCATCACCAGGGTTAATCCGTCGTTACCGCGGGACAGGAATCCCCAAACCAGCACCATGGCCGTGCAGGGCGCGATGCCTAAAAGAATGCACCCGGCCAGGTAACTGCGCCAGAGCGGAACTTCCAGCATCTTTAGCCCATCTATCAGTACCACCGTTCCGGCTCCGTGGGTTGCGCCCACCGGCAGGTCGAGGCCAAAGGGCATCTTGACATGGTCCACCGCTGCAGGGCCGATGAACCCGTAGAAAAGTGTTCCCAGGAAAAACAGTGCAATGCCGTACATGGTAAACGGTTTGACGGCCCAGTTGACAAAAAGGGTTAGAAACACCGGTTTGCCGCTTTTGCCGGCCTTGATGACCTCGCTGAAATCGATTTTGACCATAATCGGATACATCATGAAAAACAGGCAGACAGCAATCGGAATCGACACCACCGGCGCCCCATTGACATAGATGGCCAGACCGTCGAGAGATTGCGCCACGCCCGGGGCAATTTTACCGAGCATGATTCCTGCGAAAATGCACAGCACCACCCAGAGAGAAAGAAAACGTTCGAAAATACTGGCCATTTTGCGATCACTGTTCAAAACGTCATCGTTGCTCATCGTCGGCTCCCTCCTGTCTGTTTTTTTCAGTTAAAGTTCAAATTTAAATTGGCTCATGTATTCTTCAAGCCGCAGTTTGTTTTCAGCACCCAATGGCGGACAATCTTTGAGTCCTTTTAAACCCTCGGCCATCCGGGCTGCAAATACCATGCAGGTGGGCTCACCGCACTCGCGGCAGTTGGTTCTGGGCAGCAGTTTCAGAATTTCGATCACCTTGGGCTTGGGTGCACCGTCATAGCAGGGAACGATGCTTTCGCGGTTTGCCCAGGCATCATTTACTTCTCGTTTCAGCCATTCAAGAATCTTATCGGCCTCGGCTTCATCCCGCAAGGCATTGATTGCAATCTTATCACCATGCACCGTGATCAATTTGCCCTGGGAACGAAATATTACGGCCGGCGGGTCTTTGAGATAATCAAAACCTCCAAGAACCGCGTTGAGGTAGGGCAGTACCTCGGAAATATATTGGTCCAGGTGCGCGATGCAGTGCACGGATTCAAACCCGGGATTGCACTCGGGTCTGAATATTTTTTTGGAATAGCTTTTTAACAGCATGAGATTAGCTTCTATCCGCAAGGAATCAACGATTTAATAGGGGCGATTTTGTATTGAAAACATTTATCGGAGCCTACTTATTGGAGAGCCAGCCAGTGACATCCTGTTTCTGGGGTATTTTACCGACACTTTTAACCGCACCGTCTAGCACAATCGCCGGTGTTCCAAAAACGCCATAGCCGGCGATTTCCATCGTATCGGTTATCTTTTCAACGCTGGCGTCGATCCCCGCCTCTGAAACGGCTTCTTTGACAATTTTTTCGGTCTGCTGACATTTCGGGCAGCCGGGTCCTAAAACTTTGATATCCATAATTTTTTCCTCCTTGTCTATAATCTGCCTGGTTGGAGAATAATCGATTCATATTTTAATGTGCATTGTGTGCCTGTACTGAAAAAATTAATTATTTTCTCAGAAGATAAAATCAATAAGAAACAAAACTTAACATGCATCTATTTATTGATTGCTAGCATTTGTGATTTCGCGCTTATTCTTTTCTTCTAGCTTTCCCAATGTAATGGATCTCCACCATGATCCAGCAGGTTATTCGGATTAAATAAAAATATATCCGAAGATTTTGCCGCTGATCGTGGCCATCACCACCACCAGGCTGACAAAGGCGAACGTCTTTTTAGTGCCCATGACACTGCGGATCACCAGCATGTTGGGCAGGCTCAAGGCCGGGCCGGCCAGCAGCAGTGCCAGGGCGGGTCCCTTGCCCATACCGGCACCTAAAAGCCCCTGTAAAATCGGCACTTCGGTCAGCGTAGCGAAATACATGAAAGCGCCCACCACCGAGGCAAACAGATTGGCCCACAGCGAATTACCGCCCACCAGGCCGCTGATCCATTGCGAAGGAATCAGGCCCTCCGAGCCGGGTCTCCCCAGCAGCAGGCCGGCCACTAAAACTCCGGCCAACAAAAGCGGCATGATCTGTTTGGCGAAATCCCAGGAGGACAAAAACCAGGATTCGGTTTCACCCCGGGTGGTGGTGGTCAGTACTACCAGGGCGATGATGCCGGCCGAAAAGGCAATCAGCGGCTCGTGGGGAAAAATAACCGCCAGAGCCAAAACGGCAGCGGCTGCCAGGATCACTTTATAAGCTTTTACGCGAAACCATTTTACCAGCAGTACGCCGAGGACTATCGCCAAAATGCCGGTCAGCAGCCACTTAACACTGTAAATCGCGTGCCACAGTCCGGCAGGTTCAGTCGGCTCGCCCCAGGTTGCTGATACCAGGATGCCGACCATGACGGCAAAATAAACTACATTTTGCGACAGCGGCCGTTCCGTTTCGGATTCAGGCATGTGCAGCGCTGCTTCGGCCTTGGCCTGCTCTTCTTTACGAAACAGCAGGTGCATGATCAGACCGATAACGATGCTGAACACAACCGCCCCGACGGCCCGGGCCAGGCCGATTTCCGGACCCAGAATTCGGGCCGTGAATACAATCGCCAGAACGTTGACGGCCGGTCCGGAATACAAAAACGCAATCGCCGGTCCCAGACCGGCACCGCGCTTCCAGATGCCGGCGAACAGCGGCAACACCGTGCACGAGCAAACCGCCAGAATGGTGCCCGAAACCGAGGCAACACCATACGACATGATTTTTTGGGTGCCTGCTCCCAGGTATTTCATCACGGCTGCCTGGGACACAAATACCGAGATGGCGCCGGCAATAAAAAAGGCCGGCACCAGACACAGCAGGACGTGTTCCCGGGCATACCACCTGACCAATGCCAGAGATTCGATGACCGCCCCGCTAAACCGGTTGTTGTCAACCGGCAGCCAGTAAAATAGCAGAAAGACTCCCGCAATGATCGCTAAAGGCTTCCAGATGTTTTTCCAATCCACCAGGCTTGCGGGCTGTTCGGGCTCCTTGGCTTCAATCGCCCGATGCATGGCAATGGCTCTTTCTTTTGTGGCAAGTACATCTTCCATGGGATATTCCTTCCCGCATGTCCTAAATAGGAATTCCAATTTTATGGCTTTTGGAGGCGGTTTTAAAAAGTTATATGCAAAACAAGCTATATCGTTCGATAAAAAATTATTTTCGGCACAGTTCTGCGCGGTCTAGCAACGGAATCTTTTTTACCAATTCAGCAATTTCAGGATCGTCATCCAGCCAGTGTTTTAAATTACCCAGGACACTCGCTGCATAAGGCGTGGTTCCGTCCGTCAGGAAATAATTCACCCACAGGCCATCTTTCTGAAAATCCACCAGCCCGGATTCTTCAAGAATCTTAAGATGTTTGGACACTGTCGGCTGGGCAATTCCTAATGCCCCCTGCAGTTCGCAGACGCACATCTGTTTTTGCTGCAAGAGCTTTATAATTTTAACTCGATTCGGATCGGAAAGCGCTTTCATGACTTTTAAAAAGGTTTTCATCCAATATCTCCTTATATTGCTACATGGCAATATAGTAAGATGGGGCGAATATGTCAAGCAGGAAATTTAAGCGGGATACTGGATGCTGGATACTGGATACTGGATGCTGGATACTGGATGCTGGATGCTGGATGCTGGATGCTGGATGCTGGATACTGGATGCTGGATACTGGATGCTGGATGCTGGATACTGGATGCTGGATGCTGGATACTGGATACTGGATGCTGGATACTGGATGCTGGATGCTGGATGCTGGATACTGGATGCTGGATACTGGATGCTGGATGCTGGATGCTGGATACTGGATGCTGGATGCTGGATGCTGGATGCTGGATACTGGATGCTGGATACTGGATGCTGGATGCTGGATG
>CACVKW010001065.1 GCA_902749685.1 Olavius sp. associated proteobacterium Delta 1
ATGCTGGATATCTCTCAGGACACTATCGGTGAATTTCAACGACATCCAGTATCCAGCAACCAGAATCCAGGATCAGTCAATACTTTCAATGGTCTTCATTACAGCAGCGAAGTTGGATTTCAAAATTCTATGCAACTATAGGGTATATCCAACAACGCCCTACTTTTCGATATTCAATTTGTCCAATCGATAGCGCAGGGAGCGGAAACTGATGTCCAGCAGTTCGGCAGCCTTGTTTTTGCTACCGTTGCTGCAATCAAGGGCTTTTTTCAAATAGCCCCGTTCAATTTCTTCAAGAATGGAATCCAGAGACACTCCCCGACCGACTTCGTCCAGATCAAAGCGCCGGTCTTTAAAACCCTCAATCCAGCGCCGCTTATGCAGCGAGAGGGCCAGGCTGTCGGGTAGGATAATATTGGTGGATGATAGCGCGACACTGCGCTCCAGCAGATTTTCCAGTTCGCGGATATTGCCGGGAAAATCATATTTATTTAACAAGTCAATCGCATAGGATGAAAATTTGGTAATCTCCTTGCCCATTTCTTTGGAATATTTTTCCAGAAAATGCTGGGCCAGGGTTCGCAGATCGGTTTTTCTTTCCCGCAGCGGCGGTACTTTGATTTCGATGACATTCAATCGGTAGAAGAGATCTTCCCGAAAATTGCCGCTGATAACCTCTTTTTCCAGATATTTGTTGGTTGCCGAAACAATGCGGATATCAACTGTGATATCTTCATTGCCGCCCACCGGTTTAAAAACTTTCTCCTGTACTGCTCTGAGCAGCTTGACCTGGATCGGGAGGCTGAGTTCACCGATTTCGTCCAGAAATATGGTGCCGTTGTGAGCGATTTCAAACAACCCCTTTTTATCGTTCGTCGCGCCGGTAAACGATCCTTTCTTATGGCCGAACAGCTCACTTTCCATTAAAGTTTCGGGAATACCGCCGCAGTTTATCACCACAAACGGTTGGTCACAGCGACTGCTTTCCTGGTGAATGGCCTGAGCAATCAACTCTTTACCGGTACCGCTTTCTCCGGTGATCAAAACATTGGTTTTCGTATTGGCCACCTGCTGAATGAGCTTATAGATGTGCTGCATGGCAGGGCTGCTGCCCACCAGCAAACCAAAATGCATATTTTCCTTGAGCTGGCCATCCAGTATTTCTTTTTCATGTTCGATGGTTCTTAAGTTCAACGCTTTGGCGATCGTCTGCAGCAGTTCATCTTTGTCAAAAGGTTTGGGAACGTAATCGAATGCGCCTTCGTTCATGGCTTCCACTGCGGTTTCGGTGGTGGCATAAGCGGATATCAGAATCACAACCGTATCCTGATTGGCTTTTTTCGAAGCCCGCAAAACATCAAGGCCGGAAATATCACCCAGCTTTATATCGCAAAGCAACAGATCAAAGCGCTGTTTTTCCAGCAGCCCGATCGCCTTGACCCCGTTGGCAGCGCAGGTAACCTGATAACCCTCTTTGTCTAGCATGTACTCGAGCACCTCACGCATGCTCAGTTCGTCATCAACCACCAGGATATGGCGCGTGTGTTCTGTCATAACGTTAAATTTGGATTGGTCCTTTCTTGGTTTAGGTCATGGCAGCATCAGATACATTTCGGCCACCAACCACCTGGCCAAAACCGGCTGCGCGGTTAAATGCCGGCCGTCAAAGGCAAATTTGCGGATGGGGGACTGAAAGATGGCTGCATCCACTGTATAAGATAAATCAGAGCCAATGAACCGGCACATCGATTAAACCGGTTGTGACAATCTTATTGCAAGCGTCAATTATTCGGAGATCAGGATGTTGAATGTTTGACGCTCGATTTGGGGCGGTGGCCTGACGAACCTCGACGATCCTAGCGATTTTCCCATCTTCAAAAACAGTGTCGGCATTTCCAGTATTCCAGTACGCCATGGCACAATGACCGGCTAAACCAATTATGATGTGAAAGACCCAAACTACTCGGTCTCTTGTACCGCAACAATCATGCCATCATTTTAAAATCTGGCCCAATCTGTTCCATCTGACACCAAAATTTTGTTTATCCCATGACCAGTAAATGATAAAAGCTTTGCCGTTGACCGCTTTCAGATCGACAAAACCCCAAAATCGGCTGTCAAAGCTTTCATCCCGGTTGTCTCCCATCACAAAAAGAGAATGGTCCGGCACCCTTGTGGGTCCGAAATTATCCCTTGGTCGGATGTTGCCGGGTATAATGTGCGGATCCGAATAAACGCCAAAGTCGTGGTTTACACTTTTCTGATTCACGTAGAGTTGTTTATCTCGGCACTCCACAAGGTCACCGCCAACTCCGATGACACGTTTGATAAAATCTTTCTTTGGATCAACCGGGTATTTAAACACAATTATATCGCCCCGCCGGGGTGTTTTTAGAGGAATGATGGTTTTACGCCAGTAAGGAATTTTAATGCCATACAGGAATTTGTTTACCAGGATGTGATCGCCGATTTGCAGGGTTTGTTTCATGGAACCTGAAGGTATTTTAAATGCCTGAACCACAAATGTCCGGATGAACAGGGCGATCAGAATTGCGACAAGGATGGCTTCGATATTTTCGCGCCAGTGACCCCGTTTAGGCTGATTTTCGTCTTTTTTCGTTGACTTTTCTTTTTTCAAATTTTCCGATACCTTTCGTTAATATCATAAGTTTCTCAGCGTCCTCTGCGAACTCGGCGGCGAAGCTTTAAAAATACACAATAATTAGTCTCATCAGCAAATTCGCGAAAATTCCTGCTACCACATCGTCTAGCACAATACCCACACCACCTGATACCCGTTTATCCAGGGCTCGAATTGGAAAGGGTTTCGAGATATCCAAAATCCTGAAGATAATAAACCCGATCAAGGCCGTAGTCAAATTAAAGGGCAGTCCGACTAGCGTCACTGCCATACCAGCAATTTCATCGATAACAATGCAACCGGGGTCCCTTTTATTTAATAATTTTTCGGCATCGTTTGCGATCCAGACTGCAATCGCAATAAAGAGCACGTTGCAGCCTATTGCCAGAGGAAAATTTAACCCGGCTAAGACGAAACCTAGCGGAAGGCCTAAGATAGTCCCAAACGTACCCGGCGCAAACGGGATGTTTCCGATATAAAAGCCCGTAGCCAGGAACACCACCGCTTTTTCTCTTAATTTCATGGCCCGTGTCTATAATCTGGCAAAGCTTTTGTCAAGCTCAGCTGCAGCTGACCAATCAAAAATTGCCATGTCTAATAAAAGGCTCTGAGCGGATAAATTATTCATTCTTCTGCCGCCGCCTCCCGGGCCACTGTATCATAAACTATGCGCAAGGGGAGATCCTGTTCGCGGGCAATTTTTTGACACACCTCATACTCGGGTATGATACGGATATTCCCTTGAGGATCTTTGACACGTTTCACCGCTATTTTTCCGTAGGATGTCTCAATTTCCTGTTGCTCCCGCCATAACAGGCGCCTGCAGGATTCATAATATCGAACCCCGAGGGAGGTGGTTTCAGACAAAATGCGGTAGATTAAAATATCTCGTCTGTCATTTTTACAGAGCACCTGGATCATGGTACCGGGTCTGTTTTTTTTCATATATATGGGAATCCAACAGACATCCAGGGCGCCGTCTTCAAAAAGCCGATCCCTTAAATGGCCAAACAGTTCCGGATTCATATCATCAATGCTGGTTTCAATAACCTCAATTCGATCCTCCAGTAATTCCTTTGATAGGCCAGTCGCGGATTGCGGTTCGCTACCCAGGATGATTCTTAATAAATTGGGGCGGTCGCTAAAATCCCGCTGCCCCGCCCCGTATCCGATTTTCCTGATGACCATATCGGGCATGGCTTCAAATCCCAGGGCCGAAGCCGAGATAATGGCGGCTCCGGTGGGCGTGACCAACTCGTGAGGTATCGTTGTGCCATATACCGGGACGTTTTTCAAGATACCGAGGGTGGCCGGCACCGGCACGGGAAGCTTACCATGGCTGCAGGTAACAAACCCTTTTCCAAGAGGGAGCGGAGAGGCCACAATTTTATCGATCGCCAGGTATTCAAAGCCCAGTGCGGTTCCGACAATATCAACAATGGCATCAATCCCCCCGACTTCGTGAAAATGCACCGCCTCCAGGGAACAGCTGTGGATACGGGCTTCGGCTTCGGCCAGCTTTTGAAAAATATTCAGACTGGTTGATTTGACCCGGTCTGTCAGGGGGCTGTTTTGGATCAAACTACGGATCTGTGAAAAATTTCTCGACGTTTTATCATCAATGGCCGCCACATTGACCAATTTGGCATGGACGCCGCTGCGATTGGCTGAAGTTACGGTGACATCAAAATTTTCCAGGGGCAGCCGACGCAACTGATCCTTTAACAACTCTAGCGGCAGGCCCAGATCAACTAGCGCGCCCAGGGTCATGTCGCCGCTGATCCCTGAGAAACAATCAAAATAAGCGATCATAGCTTTCCTTCATAATTTGATAAAAGCATTGACAAAAAATACAACAAATATATTATATGCCTTCTTGTTCCATAGAAACTGAAACCGTTTAATTGGATTCGAATACGGCATACCAGACTAAAATGAATACTTGGTTATTGGAAGTGCGCAGCTGGCTGGTGCGGCTCCCGGACTTCAAATCCGGTGTGGGGCGCTAGAACCGTCCCGGGTGGGTTCGATTCCCATGCACTTCCGCCATTTTTTCGTTTCCAAACCGATCCCGCCAACCCACAGCATCATATTTTAGCATAGCGCTACTTGACGCCTAACCCCCTAAATCTTTACCATATTTTTTCATTGAATACAACTTGATCACGCGCCGGCACCCTGGCGTTGCGCCTGATTGCTTAGGGGTGCAAACAGTCGGCGGAACGGACCCCACGGACACCGGCTAGGCTTTAATGAGTCTGGCAACAGCTTCGATATGGTATGTATGCGGAAACATGTCCACCGGTTGCACTTCAGCCAGACGGTATAAATCCTGCATCATCCCAAGATCCCTGGCCATGGTAGCCGGATTGCAGGACACATATACGATCCGTTCAACTCCCATTTGCAGGACCTGCTTGACAACATCTTTATGCATTCCGGCCCTGGGGGGGTCAATAATGAGCAAATCCGGTTTTTGAGCGATCTGGGGTAGACACTGGCGGATGTCCCCCTTGATAAAGCTGCAATTTGAAACACCGTTGTTGCGGCAATTTTTTTCGGCATCCGCCACCGCGCTGTCAATTATCTCAATGCCGGTTATCGATTTGCAAAAACCGGACAGCAAGATCGGAATGGTTCCGGTGCCGCTGTAAAGATCCAAAACAGTTTCAGCGCCGGTAAGCCCGGCATATTTTTTCACGGTGTTGAAAAGAACTTCGGCCCCCCGACTGTTGGTCTGAAAAAAGGAATTCGCTGAAATGTTAAATTCAAAATCACCGATTTTATCCGATATCGTATCGGAACCTGTTAGAGTTTGCTCAATTTCACCGATCGCCACACCGGCTTTACGAGAGGTGATATTGTTAATAACCGATACCACCTGGGGATATTTTTCCACTAGGCTTTCTGCCAACGGGTGCAACGTATCGCGATTTTCGTGGGCGGTAACAATGTTGACCATCCAATGATCATAAGCCACAGAATGCCTTAAGACCGCAAACCGCCAAAACCCCGTATGACTGCGCAATCCATAAACCGGAGCGTCGGACGCTCGAATAAAACCTCTGACGTTATTTAATAGCTCATTCCCTAAATCTGGTTGCAGCAGACAGGCCCGGGTGTCAATGACTTTATGAAATGTGCCGGGCGCATGCAGCCCGAGCGCAAATTGCCTGTCGATTTCTGGCCGATTCAATTCTTCGGGTAAAAGCCAGCGCCGATCGGCACAGGAAAATTCCATTTTGTTGCGATAACCGAATATGGTCTCGGACGGTATGGTCTGATGGACATTAACATTTTTAATCAATCCGATATGTTCAAGGGAATCCAGGACGTGATTTCGTTTGTATATGAGTTGTTGGTCATAGTCTAAAAATTGCCATTTGCAGCCCCCGCAAAAACCGCTATACTCGCAGGGCGCAATAATTCGGAAGGGAGATGATTCGATTAGGTCCACCACCCGGGCTGCGGCATAATTTTTCTTTTTTTGGAAGATGCGAATAATTACGCGATCGCCGGGGACTGCCTGGTCTACGAAAACGGCCATCCCATCCAGCCTTGCCAGACCCCTACCGCCGAAGGCAATATCTTCAATTTCAACTTCCGTTTGAAGTCCTTTGTATATTTTCATCACCACCAAAGCTCCAAGGATTGCATTCACGCTGTTTTTGTAACATAAGGTATACTAAACCGGTAAAAAAACAAACAAGGAAAAATGCATGTCTGTAAAAAAAATGGAATTAATCGAAATCAGCTTTCATTCCGACGGCCTAATGTTAAACGGAACCTTACACCTGCCCGCCATTGATCAACCACCGGTTGTCATCGGATCTCATGGTTTATACAGCAGCCAGGAATCACCCAAACAAATTGCCTTGGCCCAGGCCTGCAATGTCCTTGGGATGGCCTATTTCCGCTTTGATCATCGTGGCTGTGGACGCAGCCAAGGAGAGTTTGACCAGGTTACCTCGCTGGCGGCCCGCTGCACGGATTTGAAAAAGGCGGTCGAAGCGATCAAAAATCGAAATGAGATTGACCACCGGATCGGTTTATTCGGCAGCAGCATGGGCGGGACCGTCTGCCTGAACGTTTGTCCGGAACTAAAAACGAACGCCATCGTCACGTTTGCCGCGCCCCTGCGCAGCCGTATCGGTGATTGGAGACTTAGACGGCCAAACGACCCCGAGACCCCGGGAATTTATCTGGATGCCGCTAAAAAAGAGTTTGATATTTCAGAACACCTTTCGCAGGTTAGTAATTTATTGATAATTCATGGCGCGAGGGATAAAACAGTTCCACTGTCCCATGCCGAAGAAATCCACCGTTTGGCCGCCAATCCTAAAAAACTGATCGTCCAGCAAAACGGTGATCATCGAATGAGCATTGAGAATCACCAGCTTCAATTTATTCGTGAGGCGTCCCGGTGGTTTAAATCCGGATTCCGCGGCGGAAATTAATCCGCTCTGAAAAATAGTATTTTCATACTGAACGCGTTGAACTTAGCATCTCGCATGGCAATTCCGTTAAAATAAATCCTTGACCTTAAATCCCACTATGTAGTATTCATCCCTTTCCTACTGTTACAGTATGAATTGGGATTTATGAATGGCAATATAAAATTAATGAGATAGCAAGATTTTTTAAAAATCGGGATACTTTGACTCAAGTCAAGGAGAAACGCGACAGAATTGGGTAAAAATGGAGCCTATGGAACCTATATCAACATCAGCAGCAGAAAATCTAATTGACATCAGCCACAAGGATTCAAGCCTTTGTGCGGAAGTAAAGCAGCGCTCGGGCGTGAATATTAACCAATGCTGGCATTGTCAGAGTTGTGCGGGCGGGTGTCCGTTTGTCAGCGCAATGGATTATCCCCCCAATCGCGTAATTCGCCTGGTGCAGTTAGGGTTAAAAAGAGAAGCGTTGGAAAGCTCCGGTATCTGGATATGTGTGGGCTGCAATACCTGCTCGGTTCAATGTCCCAATGCAATCGATATTCCAGCCGTAAATGATGCGCTGCGCGAAATGGCCATTGAAGAAGGCGTGACCATAGCCGAGCCGGACATATTAAATTTTCACAGAGAAGTGTTGCACTCCATCGAACGTTACGGCAGAACCCATAAATTTGAAATTATGCTGCGCTACAAAATGCGGCGCCGCGACTGGTTTTCAGACGTTGCCGTTGGTATAAAAATGTTCGCCAAGCGCAAGCTCGAATTGCTGCCCTCCCGCAGCCGCGACATGAAAACAATCAAAAGACTTTTCGAACATAAACAAACAATATAGCGCAATTGGATTCAGGCATTCAGAACTCATCTATGATTGACCTTAGCTACTACCCGGGCTGTTCATTGGCCACGACAGCCAAAGAGAATAATCGATCTCTCAATTTTTTGTTCCGCCATCTGGGGTTCAATCTGGTGGAGTTGGAGGACTGGAATTGTTGCGGCAGTTCTTCTGCCCACAGCGTCGACAACGACCTGGCCTTTGATCTGGCAAGCCGCAATCTATCCCTGGCGCCGCCGGATCGCCCCCTGCTGGTTGCCTGTCCCAGTTGCATACTGCGCTTGCGGCATGCTCATCTTCAATTAAAAGAAGACCCGTCTGCGCGCAAGCGTTACGAAGATATGTGGGGCAAACCGTTTAATGCTGACCTTGAAATTTTTCACTTTTTCGAAGTTTTAGATAATCTGAATCTTTTAAAATTTGCAAAAGACCGCGTCCGGAGGTTAAACGGACTTAAATTCGTAACCTACTATGGCTGTATGCTGGCCCGTCCTCCGGCGATGCGCAATGAAAAAAACTATCATGGGTTGATGGAAAAAATTTTGTCTTCGCTGGGAGCAACTCCCGTCAGATGGGCCTATTCATCACGTTGCTGCGGTACCTTCCTGACCGTGGCACGACCGGATGTCGTGACCCCGATTGTCAATGAGATTATTCAGGGCGCCATTAAATCCGACGCCGACTGTGTCGTTACCGCTTGCGCCATGTGTCACTTGAATCTAGAAGTGCGCGCAACATTAAAGCAGAAGATTCCCGTCCTGCATTTTTCCGAAATTATCTCTCTGGCGCTGGGTTTGGGGGAAAAAGAGCAGAAAAGCTGGTTTGCACGACACCTTGTGGATCCTCGTCCGCTGTTAAAGGCGATAGACCTCCTTTGAGAGATATACCTTCAGCAGAGATCTCAAATTACAATCCTCGATGACCAAAACGTTCACCATGTACTGGTTTAACCAGCGGAGTTCCAGGGGGGGCAATTTCGTTCGATAAAGGATCGCACCGCCGGCTGATATCCCGCTGTCGTGCTGGAATCACTGTGACCAACGCCTTTGGCAATGTAAAGCTCGGCTTGTCCAGCCGCAAATGTCTGTTTTAGGGTTAGGGCAAATTCCAAGGGAAAGCGTTGATCATTTTCACCATGGATCAGCATTACCGGCATTTTAATCAACGGCGCCAATCGGGCCGGGCTGACCAGATCCAATTTGTTGTTGTAAAACAGATTCATCCAGAATAGAATCATCGGCCCAAAAACAATGCCAAAAAATGAGTTGACCCATCGATAGAGGCTCAACAATGCTTCTTTGGTATTTGCGTAGCAGGCTTCGAGGAACAGGAGTCTGATCTGTGTTGGATTGCGGCTGGCAGCGATAATAGCCCCACCAGCGCCGGCTGAATGCCCGTACAAAATCACCGGCTCTTGGACCCACGTCAACACGGCTTCAATATCTTCAGCAAATTTAACCGCGTTCATGAATCGACGGGGACTCGATTTACCGTGATCGCGGGCACTGTGAATAACCGTTGTAAAGCCCCATTGGCCAAAAAGTCTGGCCCGGGCAACCATGCGATCCCGGTTGCGTCCCCAGCCGTGAGCCAGAACGACCGTACCCCGCGATGATCCGGTGGGCTCTATGCGCCATACTTCTAAAAATCTTCCCTCTACCGTTGGTATTCTGGTGTCAATGATGCGGCCCCAATCCGGTTGTTCGCTTACCGGCTGCCGGGGAATTTGTTGAACAAGATAGGTTAGAAATATTGTAAAAATCAGATAGAACAACAAGGTACCGGCCAGAATATATACAATCGTCATCTTTGTTTAAATATTGTTGAATGGTTGACGAGTTTCTCCGATGATATAAATCGACTAAGCGCCCAATAATTCTTTCCTCAATAAATCTAACGCGGTCATGGCAAAAATATGTTTGTTCGCCCTGCGGCTGTGGTCGCTAAAATTGAATCGATGCCCGGTGGCCGATAACGGGGTGGCCAGCCCGATACACACCGTTCCCACCGGCTTGTCATCCGTTCCACCGCCCGGCCCGGCAATCCCGCTGGTGGCGAGGCCGTAAGTTGCGTCGGCGATATTCTTTGCTCCACGCGCCATTTCACTGGCAGTCTGCTCGGATACAGCTCCGTTTCTTTCCAGCGTATCGGCGTTGACATCCAGAAGTTTGATTTTGGCCTGATTGGCGTATGTCACGGCCGAAATTAGAAAATAATGCGAGCTTCCCGGCACATCGGTCAACAAGTTGGCGATCAGTCCGCCGGTGCAGCTTTCAGCCACGGCCAGGGTTGCATTTTTTTCGCGCAGCAGCATTCCCACGACTTGTTCCATGGACTGGCCGGTATCGGAAAAAACCTGGTTGCCCAGTTTTCGGCATATCCACTCAATTGCCTCCGCCGCTGAAGCCATTAACTCGGCATTAATGGATTTGGCGGCACAGAGTTTCAGCTGGATTTCAAGGAGATTTGACTCAATTCCGAGTGTTAGCTGGGGAAATAACTGCTTAAATTGGGTCAACTGCTCAGCGATGACTGATTCGGTCAAGCCGAAGACGGAGATGGTCCTGACCCGCATCATCCCGGTATTTTCTACTTTTGCATTCAAATTTTCTATTATTAAACTTTAATAATTATATCTTAAATACCAGTTATTATAACAAATATAATTTTTGTTCTACAAAAATTATTCTGGTGGATTTAACACAAACATTGAGGGCGTCACCGCTACATCGGCCCAGAATCCATTGACATCAATCTCAAAATCAGCATCTGTTCCATTGCTGATGCTCAACCTGGCCGGAACCCGATACCCATTAATCGTTTGCATCTCATCGAATCGAGCACGATAAATCAGTGAACCGAATCGATTATAAAATTCCACCTGCTGAGCCTGCATCTTGGTTTGATCGAGATAGATTTTCTCCGTGACACCCCACCAGCGTTTTTTAAGGACCAGAACATAGCCCGGCTTTGCTTGCTGGGGCTCCAATATTGCGCGGTGGTGCTCACGAATCGGCACCCGGCCGGCTAACAGACTTAACACATCATCGGTCTGGATCGAAATTGAGATGATTCGCTTCAGACTCGCATCTGAAGCTGCAATTTTTCTGTAAATGGGTTCACCTTCTCCGACTTCATAATAGTAAAACCATTTTCCGTCGCTGGCCATTTTTACGGCGGGATATCCACCGATCAATAACACGATGCTGATTTTACTGGTTTCAGATCCTATCCAATATACCTTTTCCTTAAGCTTCAGTTTCCCCTTTTGCCAGACCGTGATCTTTCCTTTTCCCTTAAAATTACTAAGCTTGGCATTGTGGCTGAATAAGGTTGACAGCACCGCCTGGGCTGCAGCCCTTGCGGCAGCATCCGGCGGTTCCTGTTTTTCACGTGAAAGACCGGCCGTGATGCTGCTGCATCCCGCAATAAAAGCAAGCACCACAGCTATCAACATCACAGGGGACAATTTAGCGTAAATATGTCTCATTGACTGTTGGTTGGGCGGAAAAGGTCGGAGCATCATGACAAGGAACGCGGTTTGTTTGTATTGGATCTGAAAAAACCACGGGCAGTAAATCTGTGGCGTCTTAAGCCGGATCCGCCTGGGACGGAGAATTGACTATTGAATATCATCATCCAATCGTTTTTCAGGATCCTTCATGCTTCAATTTTCGGATTTTTTCTTCTAGTGCTTCTTTATCTTTAATATTTAATGATTTTCGGTAATATTTCAGGGCATTGGGTCTGTCGTTTAATTTATGATAGGCATCACCCATATGCTCCAGCATGATGGGGTCATCGGGGACTAATTCAACTGCCTTTTTCAGGTATTCGAGCGCTTTGCCGAACTGTCCCTTTTTATAATATACCCATCCCAGGCTGTCGGTAATGTAACCATCATTCGGCTTGTACTTTAATGCTTCTTTGATCAAACGCTCGGCTTCGTCCAGATTCTGACCCAGGTCGGCGTAAGTATATCCCAGGTAATTCAATGCATTCGCATGTTTGGGATCGAGCGCAATCACCTTGCGCATTGCGTCCATCGAAGCTTGTTTCTTTTTTCCTTTGTCATAGACGACACCCAGGCGAAAAAAATAGCGCGGATTGTCGGGTTCCTTCTCAATGGCTTGGCGGATGAATTTTTCAGCACTTTCGAAGTCACCCACCTCTTCATAGAAAGTGCCAAGATAATATTTGAAATCCGGGTTTTGCGGATCTTTTTCGATGGCGGCATTTAAAAATCTGATGGCCTCTTCATTTTCACCTTTTTCTTGCAGAATAAAAGCGACATGCACGACAGCATCTTGAAAAAATCTGGATTGCGGTGTCACTTTTTTAAAATGACCGATGGCCCGATCATTTTTTTTGAGACCGTAATAGGCGATACCTGCCAGGTGATTTAAATCCGGGCTGTCCGGCAGACCTTTTAGCATTCCTCTGACGACAACCAGCGCATCCTCATTTTTTTTGGGGTCGATGTAAAGCTGAATAACGGTTATGATGACTTCAAATTCATTTTGGCTCCTTAATCCCAAATTTAGCAGAATTTGTTGGGCCTCTTGATTCATTCCCTGTTGTTGATAGTAAAATCCGAGTTCGATGGCTGCTCTGATGTTGTTCGGATTACTGCGAAGGATATCCTCATAAAGTCGAATGATTTTGGTTGTTTTCCCCTGATTTTTGTACAAATTAATTAGCTCGAATCTCGGTTCCGGTCGATCGGGAACCAATTCGAGGGCTTTTTTGTACTCCCGCTCGGCATCTTTAACATTTCCCTGCTTGGCGTAAATCCGGCCTAAATAAAAGTGGCCCGCGTAGGATCTCGGGAAGTTTTCAATCAGTCTTCTGAATGTGGCCCTGGCTCGCGTGTAATCGCCGGCCTCCACATACAGATTTCCCAGCAGGGAGTAAACCCTTTGCTGCTTCGGGTCCAGGGCCAGAATCTTCTCATAGGCGGCGATGGCGTCTTTATTCTCCTTGCCAACCTGTTTGGTTCCGCCGTAGATGATTAAAGCCTTTATGTCATTGGGATATTTTCGCAGCACCTCCTCCAAAACCGTTATGGCTTTGGCTCCCTCTTTATTCTGCAGATAAATCGTGGCAAGTTCGCGCTGCAGGTAGGAGGAGTCCGGGTCTAATTCTATTGCTTTGCGCAGCAGGACGATGGCTTTGTCCAGGTTGCCTTTCTTGCGTTGAACCTGGGCTGCTGTGAAGTAGTAGTATTGGTTTTCCGGCCCATAATAAGCGGGGGGTTTGGCTGCTGTCTTTCTCGGTGCCGGAGCTTGATCCAGCGCGATTGTTGCGCATCCGACAGCAATGGAAATCGCGAATACAGCAAAACATCGCATCATGTAATAGATCTTCATAAGTTGATTGTCCACGTTATTTTTTCAATTGCCTTTTTACAGATTCAGGGATATATGGTTCAAGGGTTCAGCCTTCACCGTTTAGGAATGCTTTATGGTTGACCATGAGACTTAATCCCTGCGGGCCGTTTGTGATGCTGGCTGATTTCCGTAAATCCTCTCAACCCTGAACCGATTATTATTCAGAGGTGCCATCTTCAGTATAGGAAGCAAAATCGGGTATTTCCTTCTTGAAAAATTCTCTCATTTTTTTAATGATATTTTTTTCCACCTGGCGTACCCGTTCACGTGAAATTCCGTAGCGATCACCGATTTCCTGCAAAGTAACCGGGTTGTCGGAAAAAATTCGCAAGTCAAATATTTCAATTTCACGCGGTGTCATTTTCTTTCTGAATTCGGCAATTTTGTTGTGCAGCAAAACTTCAATCTCTTTTTTCGAGACCTGGTCTTCGATAGATTCAGTCGAAGTACTTAAAAATTCAATTCGTTCGGTATCCGAATCTTCCTTCAAAGGAGCGTCCAGGGAAACATCCCAGCCGTCAAGGCGTTGATCCATATCGACAATTTCCCTTTCGGAGACGCCCAGCCGTTCTGAGAGGAGTTTTGGCTTCGGTTCGAAGCCCATATCAATTAACTTCTGTTTTTCTTTTTTCAGCTTGAAAAACAGTTTTCGCTGGCCCTGGGTCGTGCCGATTTTAACCAGACGCCAGTTGTCCATGATAAACTTTAGAATATATGCTTTAATCCAGAAAGAAGCATAGTATGAAAATTTTACATTTTTGTATGGATCGAATTTTTTAACTGCCTGCATCAGGCCGATATTACCTTCCTGAATGAGATCCAGCAGGTTCTGCATCCAGACACGCTGAAATTCCAACGCAATTTTCACAACCAGTCTTAGATTGGATGTAACCAGGCGATAAGCAGCGTCCTTATCGCCCTGTTCTCTGACACGAATGCCAAGTTCTTTTTCCTGCTCCCGCGTCAACAGTTTGTAATTGCTGATTTCCGTTAAGTAGCGCTGGAGTGGATCAAACTTGACCAGCGCTTTATCGGAAGATTGCCCTACCGTTTTGGCGCCACTGGTCTTCTTCGGTGCCGCCATATTATTTGCAGCCGGTTTTTTTTTGGCGATCTTTTTTTTGGCCATTTTTCTCTTCATGATAACAATTGTAATGAGCGGTCGATCTCAATTTATGGGTTTCCACAACGCCTTACGACACAGGTAAAACGCTGAGTCAGGACCTGCAAACGGCTCTGTTTTTAATGTGGACACTGACTCCTTCATGTGATATTCAGAATGGTTGCGTGCGCCTGTAGCTCAGCTGGATAGAGCAACGGACTTCTAATCCGTAGGCCGCAGGTTCGAATCCTGCCAGGCGTACCAGACATCATCAGATATTTCAATGCAGATTGCAATGGTATCGCAAAATAGAATAACAGTGAGCTGATTCAGGTCTAAGGTATTCTGTGAGAATCGATATTGCCCTAGTTTATATTCTTCCATTCTAAAGTTCCCACTATACAACAAATATTAAAAATATCAATGGATATTTCCGTCAACGCTAAATGCGATAGCCATTCGACTTCTTGAATTTGAACCGCTTGATTTAGATGAACATACATAACAAGGAATTTGGCAAGATTATTGCGCCTTTTTGCGAAATAAATTTTCCAAGGCACAGATCACCATGAAAGGAAATTGGATCATAAATTCCAGCAGGATTCCAGTTATCATCAACAAATAAATGACGGGCTGCTTCACGCAATAAAAAACGAGTTGGTTAATCAGGTCACTGTTTCTATAATTCATATCAACTATCTTACAGCTTTTGCATGAATTGCTTGGCCTGGTATTCAAACTCCCGGGTTTCGACATCAACTGTTCGGTGCTTGGTCTCATCGGCCACCGAGACCGCCACGTGTCCACCAACTCCTTCGAAGTAAATGCAGCAAAGATTTCGTTCTGTCTCTATCAGTTCTTCGCCGCCTTTACCGAAAAACTTAGAAGCTCGCTCAATAATGTCAACCGGTGCCAAGCGGGTCTGTTTGGCTATGCGTATCATTTAAGTGCTCCTTTGAAAATTAAAAGTGAGTTCAAATAGGGTATGACTGAAAACTAATACCCATTGCCCCTCATTTCAAGCTGGGAAATAGTCACCGTGGACCTCAAGTGGAATGAGGATGTTTAAGCGGAAGGATTGATCATCAAAGTCGGATCAGGTCAGGATCCGACTTGGGCGGCGAATTGGATATTGATTTTTCAATCATTTGATGACGGTCTGGTAGTATTTAACCCCGACCAGGAAATCAGTGGCACTTTCTTGGATCAATTTCTGGCACCAGCGCACTTCGGCCAGATATCCGTCATAGAACTCGGCGCCGACGGCATCCGGTGCAAAGTTTTCCATCATAATGTATATATCTGAACCGGGCTCGAGGGCATTGTCGGACATAAAACACATGCCGCCTTTGCAATAATTGCACATCCGGGCCTGGTAAAACAGATCGGAATCATGGAAGGCATATACCATAGACGCGTTAAGATCGAACCGTTCATGCTCCCGCCTATCATCGATACGCGCCATCCAGGCCTCCTTCCTTTAAAGGAATCGAGTTTATTTCCAATTCAATATTATCGGCTATTGAGACGATTATGTCAAACTAAATTAGCTATTTGTTATTAGTTTGGACTGATAAAAATCAATTATTATTGCTTCTGCAGAGGCAGACGTCATGCTAAAGTTTTTAATTGTCGAACACCGTGTCTTTGTCGGCGACTCCGCACTTAAGTTTGAGCCAACATTGCCGATAAATAGCGTATAGATTCAAATTGTCATGGCAGGCCTCATTATTCAGAGGCTACCGAAGTTATCCTCAGCAGCATGGGTAACCGCCCCGTATTCAAATAAAAAAGAAAGAAATTCATCTTACAAGGAGAAATAAGATATGGGCACAAATAATGCTTTTTTCCTGGAAAATTTGGAATGGTTTGATGAAACCGGTCAGGAGCTGGTTCATCGTCTGCCGGAGGAGGGATCCGGCGAAATTAAATACGGTGCTCAGCTAACCATCCGCGAAAGTCAGGCCGGTGTATTTTATTACAAGGGTAAGGCGGTCGGAGCCTTCGGTCCGGGGCGCCATACCTTGAAAACAGCCAATATACCCCTGTTGACCAAGATTGCCAGTATACCATGGGGTATGAAAAGTCCACTGAGAGCCGAAATGTACTTCGTCAACCTGAAGATATTCACCAACCTGAAGTGGGGAACGCGGGATCCAGTGGCATTCAAGGATTCAGAGCTGGGTCTGATCCGTCTGCGAGCCTTCGGCGTGTTCAATCTCCAGGTGGTTCAACCGGTATTGTTTATCAACCGTCTGGTAGGCACCCAGGGCATGTATACGACGGACGAAATTGAGGAGTATTTGAACCGGGTTATCGTTTCCAGATATAACGACTACATGGGCGAAACAATCGATTCAATTCTGAATTTGCCATCCAAATACGATGAACTCTCAAAGGGTCTTGCCCAACGTTTGCACGAAGATTTCAGTCACTTCGGCATCAATCTGACCCATCTTTATGTTAACGCCATCACTCCGCCGGCAGAAGTTCAGCAAGCCATTGACGACCGCAGCCGTATGGGTGTTTTTGATGACATGAACAAACTTATGCAGATGAAAGCTGCCATGGCCATGGAGAAAGCATCAGATGCCGATGGCGGCGCCGGCAGCGGCATGGGCGCCGGTATGGGATTAATGATGCCGGCCATGTTTGCCCAGTATTTTGCGGGGGCATTGCCCCAATCCGCGCAAAAAGACGAACCGCCGGCTTTTAACTGTCCGGATTGTCAGCATCCCATAGCGGTTGACGCCAAATTTTGTCCCGATTGCGGGCATCAGCAACTCGTATATGTCCAGTGTAGCAAATGTACCAAAAACTTGACTCCCAATGCCAAATTTTGTTCCCGGTGCGGCACTGCAGTGGAAGAGAAGACCAAAACGAAATCTTGCCCCACCTGCGGCAATGAAAATCTTGCTGATTCCATGTTTTGTAATGAATGCGGCGAGAAACTATAGCCGCTTAGGAGTGATGTTATCAATTTTCTCATTGAACATCAGTGCCCCCAGTGCGGGGCACCGGCCATATTAGAGGAGACAGACCGCCTGTTTGGCTGCGGATTCTGCCGGGTCAATTCGTATATAATAACCGACGATTTTTTTCGATATGTGCTGCCGCATCCGGCCGCTGGAAACAAAGACGTTGTCTATTTTCCTTATTGGCGATTTAAAGGCATGCTTTTTTTTTGCGGGCTGAATGATATCCAGGAACGCTTTGTAGATATCAGTCAACAGGCAATCACCACTCCGTATTTTCCCTTTTCTGTCGGTGTGCGCAGCCAAGCCATGAAAATTCGCTTTGTCACACCCGATACCGATGGTCGTTTTCTGAAGCCGAAACTGGATTATCAGGAAATTTTCGGCAATTTTGACCACCGTTTCGCAAAATCCCTGCCCAGGCCGATTGTGCACCAGTCACGGGTCGGTGAATCCCTGAGCCTGATATATTCACCCTTTTATGTAAAAGATAAGCTGTACGATGCAATCCTTGACAAACCGGTATCATCCGTATTGTCGGAGGAGTTTGATATCGATGACTTTGCCGACGTTGATCCCCGTGGGCACATCCGTTTCGTGTCCACATTGTGCCCCAACTGCGGCTGGGATCTAGAAGGCGAACGTGATGCTCTGGTCTTGAGATGCAAAAACTGTAATTCAACATGGTATCCGGTCGGAAAAAAACTGAAGCAACTGAAATTTGCTCATATTGCGGGTCCGGGAGAGAATACGATCTACCTGCCCTTCTGGCGCATCCGGGCAGAAATTTCCGGTCTGCAGCTCAATTCATATGCCGATTTGATTGAGATTGCCAATTTACCCAGGGCAGTCCAAAATGGCTGGCATGATATCGCTTTTCGATTCTGGATACCGGCGTTTAAGGTGCGCCCCCGAATTTATCTAAGACTGGCAAGACAGGTTACGGTTGTGCAGCCGCAAGATGATCTGATTCCAAAATTACCCGAGAATAGAATTCATCCCAGCAATTTGCCTGTCGAGGAAGCAATTGAGAGTCTGAAACTCACCCTTGCCAGCTTTATCAAGCCCCGCAAGACCCTCTCTGAAAAACTCCCTGACGCAAAAGTGACCGCGAAAAGCTTTACGTTGATTTTTCTGCCCTTTAATGATGAGCATCATGAATTTATTCAGCCGGATTATAATATTGCAATCAATAAAAACGTCATGTCGCTCTCCAGAAATCTTTAAAAGCTCGGGGATTTAGAGTTCGAAATCAGGAGTTATCTCCCCCAATCCTATCGATCACTCCGAAATTTGATTATAAAAAAATTTAATTGATATCAGCTAATTGCGTGTTTAAAAAAGGGAGTCATGAGCGGGCAATATCATTGCTTGACACCGGTTGCGCTTTTAACTATCGTTGTTGATAATGTCAACTCTCGAGTAGACCTTCTGATGCCCTCATCTAAACTGCCGTCGATTGATAATTTTATCGATCAGTATCTGAATTATCTATTGATCGAAAAGGGACTTTCCAGAACCACTTTGGAGTCTTACAGCAGAGATATGGTCCGATATCGGGAATTTTTGCACCAAGCCAGGATCCGGCGCATTTCTGAAGACGACACCGCTTTAATTCTCAAGCATATGATCGCGTTGCGCAATGCCGGATTAAGTGCCCGATCTAGGGCCAGACATTTAGTTTCGATAAGGGGCTTTTACCGATTTATGGTTCAGGAACAAAATCTCAAGCACGATCCTGCCAGGCTGGTTGATCTCCCCAAAACCGGCATGAGATTGCCTGATGTTCTCTCGGTAGAGGAGGTATCGCAACTGCTGGAGGCCCCGGACACAGACAAGCCGCGCGGCGCGAGAGACGGCGCCATGCTTGAGCTCTTATACGCTGCCGGACTGAGAGTCTCCGAACTAGTGAATTTGAAGCTGCAGGATATTAATTTGGAGGCCGGATTTGTTAGAGTGCTTGGTAAAGGTGCAAAAGAAAGATTGGTTCCCATTGGTCTACCTGCCAAAGATAAGATTGAATCATACATTGCGACATCCAGAATAACCCTATTAAAAAACCGGGCCAGCCCGTATCTCTTTGTTGCCCGGGCAGCGAAGCCCATCACCCGACAGGGTTTTTGGAAGCTTTTGCGCAAATATGCCACGCTGGCCCAATTGAACAAAAAGGTGACGCCCCACAGCCTGAGGCATTCTTTTGCGAGTCACCTGCTGGAAGGCGGTGCGGATTTAAGAGCCGTGCAGGTAATGCTGGGACATGTGGATATCGCAACCACCCAGATTTACACCCACGTCGCACGGCAGCAACTCAAAATATTACACGAGCGTTTTCACCCGCGGGGATGAGGGGGCGGAACTACCAATCTCTTGCTATAATTCTGGTCCATATCGGGATTGTACTGATAGGATGTTGTCCTAAAATAAAGGCTTCAGGTGTCAGGTTTCAGATGTCAGCCTCTCCGCTGGCTGCGCAAGCGGCCTGAATTCAGGCTTGAACATTACCTATCCCTGACACCTGACACCTTTTGTTTATCGGCCTTGACACGGCAGAACTTTTAAATTACAAAGAGCTTTTTTATCACGCTGAAATCACACAACATAATCATTTATGATCAATTTTGAGCGGGAAACATAAATAAATCGTGCAAAAACTTTATTTCAATGATCTCTATTCAGGCTGGTGGCAGCCCTCCCGGGGGTTGCCCGACGCCAGCTCACAGGCGCTGGGCGAAGCAATTCTGGGAGTTAACCGCCCCCTGTTTGTCGTCAATTTCAACGGTAAAACGGCAATTGCCCAGGATGGCACCATAACCATTGGCGATAGAAAACCGAGCGGCTCCGATGCCCTGCCGCTGATGGGGTATGTGCCGGCATTGCACCCAAAAGATTTGGGTGATCCGGGATTCAAACAAGACCTTAAACTCCGTTATGCATACGTGGCAGGCGCCATGGCTAATGGAATTACTTCTGTTGAAATGGTGGAAGAAGCCGGTCGCAATGGTATGATCGGTTTTTTTGGGGCAGCCGGTCTTTTGCCCAAAGAGATCGAATCCGCCATTGTCAGATTGCAAGAAAGCATGGAATCCCGACCGTTCGGTTTCAACCTGATTCACAGCCCTGGGGATCCCGCACTTGAGCGGGCAACGGTTGATCTCTACCTTCGACACAACATAAAGCTAGTCAGTGCTTCGGCCTACCTGGATCTTACCCTCCCATTGGTTTATTTTCGGCTCAAAGGTATTCACCGTAACAGCACTGGAAATATTGTTTGCCCCAATAAGATCATCGCCAAAGTGTCACGGGTCGAAGTCGCACGAAAATTTTTTACGCCGCCACCGGAAAAATATTTAAGGCAACTGCTCGACCAGGGCATGATTTCCCACGAGCAGGCCGCAATGGCGGCTGTAATCCCGATGACGGATGATTTGACCGCCGAGGCCGATTCGGGGGGGCATACCGATAATCGACCGGCTTTAACCTTATTGCCGACCATGCTGGCCCTGCGCGACGAGGTAACATCATCCTATAATTGTCAAAGTCCGGTTCGCATTGGGCTGGCCGGCGGTATTGCCACACCGGAATCGACTGCCGCTGCCTTTGCGATGGGTGCGGCCTATGTTCTAACCGGATCCATCAATCAGGCCTGCTTGGAGGCCGGCACCTCGGACACAGTCCGTCGGATGCTCGCTGAAGCTGACCAGGCGGATGTAACGATGGCACCGGCGGCTGATATGTTTGAGTTGGGCGTAAAAGTACAGGTCCTAAAACGGGGCACGATGTTCCCATTGCGCGCTGCCAAGCTCTACGAACTCTACCGCCAGTATGACAGCTATGAAATGATTCCTTCCAAACAACGTGAAATTCTGCAAAGAGATTTTTTTAAATGCAGCTTTTCGGAGGAATGGGAACAGACCCGGCAATTTTTCGCTGAGCGTGACCCACAGCAAATAGAACTGGCCGAACAAAAACCAAAGCATAAAATGGCCCTCGTGTTTCGTTCCTATTTGGGACGTTCTTCAAACTGGGCCAACACCGGTGACCCGACCCGAAAGATCGATTACCAGATCTGGTGCGGGCCGGCCATGGGTGCCTTTAATCACTGGACCAAGGGAACTTTTCTTGAAAAAAGCGCAAATCGAAAAACCGTTACGGTGGCCATGAATCTGCTTTTTGGAGCCGCTGTGACAACCCGTTTGAATTGGCTGCGGCTTCAGGGGATTGCCCTGCCGCAAGACGCAGTTAAATATCAGGCCCTGGAATTGGCACAAATTCAGGATTTGCTGGATGAGCAAATGTGAGGTTGACAATTAGGCCGATTCAAAACAACTCACACTGCAGTCGGCGGTCAGTGCCAACCCGCTAGGTGGGAAATCGCCACCGAAATCGTATGAACTCGACCCTAAGGGTTCGTGATGATTGAACAACAATCACATTGCAAACGAAATCAGGCTGCCAAAATTTGGCTTTACAGAATAATTTGAAAATAGCTTAAAAAAGTATGGCGCAAAACGCTGATGTTTAAAACGCGATAGCTTTCAGCATTGGGTTGCGCCGGCTCATTATCCAACGCATTAATCGATGATTCAATAAAGCGTTCCTGGTGCATGGGCATGCCGTTAAAATCAACCTGATCAGAAGTCATTATGGCTTTTACCCGATATCTTAGCCCGGTTAAGTTACCATCTGGGAAATGCGTGCTGATGATCGCGATTTGATAGTTTTGAACCGGATGGACTGATTTATTCTTGGGATTGGCATTCCCTGAAAAATCAAAATAAAAATCATGATCCAACAGCCACTGGTGCAAATCATGTAGAATTTTTCTGGCCTCTGGAATCGTTAGTTTCAAATTTCCCACCAGATGACCTCCAATAAACACAGTGAAAGCCTCATCAAGATTGTATTGCCGCGCATAGCCGGATTGCAATCCGCCTAATGGGTCAGGTGGCAAAAATTCACGCGACCATCGTTTCCATTTCGCAAGATTTATGCTGAAAAATTGCGAGAGTTCTTTATTGGTGTGAAATTTTATCATAATTAATCCGCCAGTATATCGATCAAATGATATTCTTCAACTACCATAGAACACTTTACAGCCCTCGAATAGGATATGATTTATAGAGGGGTTATTTAGTTGTTATATCAATATAACAACTAAATAATTTAAATCAATCACTTGAAAATATTTGAAAATAATACTATATTGATGACTTAATAATTCTCCGTTTGGTTTTTCCGGACAATAAAACCAGCCGAAAAAATTTATCAGCCAACAGTCCACGATAACTCCTTAATTTATATGCGGATTAATTAGCTGTGGCAGAATTTTCAGAGGACACGTTGAGTATGCCTGATCAAAATCCTGTGGCCATTATCGGAATGGGTTGTCTCTTCCCAAATTCTATTGGCCTAAAAAAGTACTGGCACTTGCTGTTTCATGGCAAGGATGCCATCACAGAAGTTCCCGAGTCGCATTGGTCGCCCACCGAATATTTTGATAGTGACCCGAAACGACCGGATCACGTGTACTGCACCCGGGGTGGGTTTCTGACACCGGTCGAATTTGATCCAACGGAATTTGGTATTCCTCCCAATTCGCTGGAGGCCACCGATACATCCCAACTGCTGGGACTGCTGGCGGCAAAAATGGCCCTTGAAGATTGCGGTTACAGCAAGGACCAGGATTTTGACCGCGATCGTACTTCCGTCATCTTGGGTGTTACGGGTACCCAGGAACTGGTTATTCCGCTAAGTTCAAGACTCGGTCATCCCAAATGGCGTAAGGCCCTTGAAGAATCTGCCATACCTCCGGGCAAAACCGAAGAAGTCATCCAAAAAATTTCTGACTCATACGTTCCGTGGCAAGAAAATTCCTTTCCCGGTTTGCTGGGCAATGTGGTCGCCGGCAGAATATGCAATCGTCTGGATTTAAGGGGCACCAATTGTGTCGTGGATGCCGCCTGCGCCAGTTCAATGAGTGCCGTACACCTGTCTTTGCTCGAATTGCAGTCCGGGCGCAGTGATATGGTCGTCACCGGCGGGGTGGATACGCTAAATGACATATTCATGCACATGTGCTTCTCCAAAACCCATACGTTGTCAGCCACCGGGGATGCCAGACCATTCTCAAAGAATGCCGACGGCACCGTGCTGGGTGAAGGCATCGGGATGCTGGTATTAAAAAGACTCTCGGAGGCTGAAAGGGACGGCAATCGAATATATGCCGTAATTAAAGGATTGGGTTCGTCAAGTGATGGTAAATCCCAGAGCATCTATTCCCCCAGAAGTGAGGGACAGGCCAGAGCCTTGCGAGCAGCCTACAACAATGCCGGTGTTAATCCGGCAAGTGTTCAGCTGATAGAAGCACATGGAACCGGCACCCGCGTGGGTGACAGCGTTGAGTTTGCAGCTCTGAATCAAGTTTTTGACGAATTTGGCGCCAACGGCAACAAATGTGCCCTGGGTTCAGTTAAATCAATGATCGGCCATACCAAGGCCTCGGCAGGTGCCGCCGGGTTGATAAAAGCCGCTTTGAGCCTTTATCACAAGGTGTTACCCCCTACCCTAAAAGCTGAAACACCGGATCCAGATTTAGACATCGAAAACAGTCATTTCTACCTGAACACAGCGACCCGCCCCTGGTTTTCCAATAACGGTGATCCCCGCCGAGCCGGCATCAGTGCCTTTGGCTTTGGGGGCAGCAATTTTCATGTGGTGCTTGAAGAATATCGTCATGACAAAACGCAAACATCTTGGGACGGCAGCACGGAAATAATCGCTTTATCCGCCCGCCAACCCGATGAGATTCTCCAAAGCCTCAAGCGATTGAAGCAGTCGCTCGATGGCGGTTTGTCGGAAAGGGAAATCCGTCTCAAAGCCGCAGAATCCCGCCGAAGTTTCTCAACGGACCACCCATACCGTCTATTAATGGTCTGTGAAAATATGACCGAAATAGAGGACCTTATCGAGGGTGCAGTGAAGGCTCTGGATTCCGGATTCAATCCGGATATTTTGAATCTTAAGAATATCTACCTTGGCGGCCCGCAAAATCCCGGCAAGTTGGCTTTTGTTTTCCCGGGTCAGGGAAGCCAGTACCTTGGGATGGGAAGGGATATTGTCTGCACATTTCCCCAGGCGATGCAGATCCTGGAAGATGCCAATCAACGATTTAAAGGCCGGACTCGTCTCAGCGACTTAATTTTTCCATCGCTTACGCACAACCCGCAGGAGCGCACACAGCAGGAAACGCTTATAAAAAGAACCGACAATGCCCAGCCGGCCATCGCAGCGATCAGCCTGGCAATGCTTAAATTGCTGCAAGAGTTCGGAATTGATCCGGCTGCAACTTGCGGACATAGTTTCGGAGAGCTAACGGCCCTGTGTGCCGCCGGTTGGATTAATGAGACCGCGCTGTTAGAACTGTCGATCACCCGGGGTCAACTGATGGCAGCGGCAGGCGGCAATCAAAATCCGCCCCAGGGCTCCATGCTGGCGGTTCAAGCTCCGTTGGCCGAAATAGAAGAGCTGATAGCCGGGTCTAACCAGAAAGTCGTTCTGGCAAATCGCAACAGCCCCGTTCAGGGAGTTTTATCCGGACCCACAGCCGCTATTCTGGAAATCGAAAAAATATGCAACACCCGAAAAATCAGAACCATTCGACTGCCGGTTTCAGCTGCATTTCACAGCGATCAGATAAATAGCGCGGTTCGGCCCTTTCTGAATGCTCTCAAAAAGGTTTCGATTAAATCGACGGCTGTCGAAGTATTCTCAAATATCACTGCCAAAGCTTATCCCGCCGCGCCGGATGAAGCCCGCGCATTGCTGGCCGAGCAATTAATTCGTCCGGTGGATTTTGTCAATGAGATTGAAAACCTGTATAAATCCGGCATTCGCACATTTGTGGAAATCGGACCCAAATCGGTCCTCAGCGGCCTCATTTCAACAACCCTGCAGAACCGCCAATTTGAGACCACGGCGCTGGATGCGTCGTCGGGTAGAGCATATGGCGTGGCTGATCTGGCCCGATTGCTATGCCGACTGGCCGCGTTTGGCTATCCGGTGACATTAACCAAATGGGAGAATCCGATTTTATCGAACCGAAAATCAGGCATGAACATACTGCTGAAAGGCACTAATTATAAAAATCGGACGACCGACAGAGAACAGAAGACAGAGACGATTGTAGGCGGAAGGCGGAAGGCGGAAGGCGGAATTGTAAAGGACAATAATCAGAAAGTAAGTGACAATCGCCGGGAAGCACCATCCAGCAACGATCCAACCTATCGGAATCATCTTAAATATCAAAACAACCTGAATGAGCAATATCTAAATATCGCAAAACCCTTTAAAAATCCGGCAAATCAAAATTCCAACAATACCCCTACGAATCGACCAAACGACACCATGAAAAAAGAAAACAACTCACAATCAGACTTCATCCGTGATGCTTATCGGGTGGTTGCGGAAGGCTTAAAATCAATGCAGCGCCTGCAATCTCAAACAGCTGAGGCGCACCAGAAATTTTTAGAAACACAGGCCGAGGCCAACCGTGCCCTGCAGGAGATGATGAAAAGCACCCAACGTCTGGCAGAGGGTACCATTGGAATTCATGCCGATTGGAATTTACCTCACGCGGCAGCCAACGGATACGCCAAAGAAGAGAAAATCCGTGAATCCCGGGTTGAGTCTATCCCGCCGAGTCCCGACCTGCGTCCGGATATTGAAACAACCCTGCTGGAAGTTGTCAGCCGGCTGACGGGCTATCCGGTGGAAATGCTTGGACTCGACATGGACATCGAGGCCGAATTGGGCATAGATTCCATCAAACGGGTGGAAATACTATCAAACCTGGAAGAGACGCTTCCGGACTTACCTGCGGTGTCGCCCGAAATCATGGGCAGTCTGAAAACACTGGGACAAATTGTTGAATTTATGAACCAACCCGGTTGCGGGCAAGCAGAAGAACAACTGTCAAACGACACGGTTCATGCTGAATCCCTAGCGCCTTTGGCGGCTGGCTCTGAATCAGCGGATGACCACTTTAAAATTGTCGAAGCAACCATGCTGGAAGTTGTCAGCCAGCTGACGGGCTATCCGGTGGAAATGCTTGGTATGGATATGGACATCGAGGCCGAACTGGGTATCGATTCCATCAAGAGAGTGGAAATTCTGTCGACCCTTGAAGAGAAAATGCCCGATTTGCCCACCGTTTCACCGGATATGATGGGCACCTTGAAAACCCTGGGGCAAATTGCCGAATTTATAAGCAACGGGAAGCCCGAGGTTGCGGGTGAATTTCGATCTGAGGACACCACGCCAGACGGCCGTGCCACAGTTGCCGCAACAGCTTTAGATCTGGTCGATAATCGTCAAAATAAATTAACTGACACCATGCTGGAAATTGTCAGCCACCTGACGGGCTATCCGCTGGAGATGCTTGGCCTGGACCTGGACATCGAAGCCGAGTTGGGTATCGATTCGATTAAACGGGTTGAAATCCTCTCAACCCTCGAAGAAAAAATGCCTGACTTGCCCGCGGTCTCGCCGGATATGATCGGTAGCTTGAAAACCCTGGGACAAATTGCTGAATATCTCTCAAATCCGGCAACAACAGATATTGCCGCGCAAATGTCCGGTGAAGTGCAGCCACAGGGATTATCTGTGGTTGCCGCCAATGTACCTGAAACTTCGTTATATTCAGACCAGTCTGCAAATGATTCGGACAAGGTTTCGATACCCCGCAACGTGGTAACCGTCGTTGAAGCACCGCCGGTTTCTGGGATCACCGTCCCTATTTCAGGCACAAAAAAAGTATTTGTTACCCAAGACCACACCGGTCTATCCGAAGCAATTACCGAAGAACTGACAAAACTGAATATCAAGACCGTCAGAGTCTCGCTGGACATTTTAAAGTATAAAAGCCGGCTGCCGGAGGCAGCCGGCTTGATAATTGTGCAGGATCCTCGGTCCGATCAAATGCATCAGAACTTAAAGGATGCCTTTAGATTGGCAAAATATCTGGCACCGAACCTCATCGCTTCAGCCAGTGACAGTGGTGCCATCTTCGCGACCGTTACGCGCCTTGACGGTGCCTTTGGCCTGAAACGAAATCAGGTGCAATCTCCGATTCAGGGGGGCCTTGCCGGACTGGCCAAAACCGCTGCCATTGAATGGAAAGATGTTTGCTGCCACGCAATTGATATTGCACCGGATTGGTCGGATGTACCAGCAATTGCATCGGCAATTGTCAAAGAAGTCATGTCACCGGGTCCGATCGAAATTGGCCTCGATTTGGATAATCGCTGTACCCTTTCCCTGGTGACCGCCCCCCGGCCGATTGGTTCCATTGATCTCAATCAGGATGATGTCGTCGTCATTAGCGGTGGTGCCAGAGGCGTTACGGCCGCTGCCGCATTAGAGCTGGCCAGGCATACCGGCTCCAAGCTGGTGTTAATAGGTCGATCTCCGGAGCCTTTTGCAGAGCCGCAGTGGCTGTCAGCCTTGGCGGGTGAAGCCGATATCAAGAAAGGTCTATTAGAATACGAATATCGCGACAAAGACGCAACACCGGCGGAAATCGAAAAAGTCTATAAAAGCTACATGGCGAATCGTGAAATCAGCGGTATTTTAAAGGAATTAAAATCAACCGGTGCCCGTGTCTATTATTGTTCGGCCGATGTCCGGAAATTTGATACGGTCGAGGCCGTCATTGATGGCATCCGCACGAAACACGGGCCTGTCACCGGTATCATACATGGTGCCGGAGTGTTGGCAGATCGCCTGATCGTCGATAAAACCGCCGATCAATTTGAGCGGGTTTATGACACCAAAGTCAGAGGGTTGAGTAATTTGCTTAGAGCCACACGTCAGGATCCCCTGAAATATCTGGTCTTGTTTTCATCGGTAGCTGCCCGTCTGGGCAACAAGGGCCAGGTGGATTATGCGATAGCCAACGAAGTACTCAATAAAATGGCCCAATCCGAATCAGCTATTCGAACCGACTGCCGCGTTGTCTCCATAAACTGGGGCCCCTGGGACGGCGGAATGGTAACACCTGTTTTAAAGCGTGATTTCGAACGCAACGGTATCCATTTGATCCCCATCGATTACGGCGCTGAGTCCATGCTGTATGAAATGATGGCGCAACATAACAGTCCGGTTGAAATCGTCATCGGGGCTGAACTCACCGGTGACACGCATCACAACCGCAACCTGCCAAAGCGGCCTGAATTGGTAAAGCCGGCACCCACCCTAATAAAGCAACAACTCGCTCTTTCATTTGAAAGGGAAATCGACGTTCAGCAATATCCGATATTGCAGTCGCATATCATTGACGGTAGACCGGTGGTGCCGCTGGCCTTAATGACTGAATGGTTCGCCCATGGCGCTTTACATGAAAACCCCGGATTAGTCCTGCACGGTTTGGATGACATTCGAGTCATGAAGGGCATCCGGATGGAGCAAGATCAAAAGCACATTCGCCTGCTGGCCGGCAAGCTCCAAAAAAATGGTGGGATTTATGAAGTGGCGGTAGAATTACGGGATGGCAAATTGATCGGACAGGACATCCTCCATGCTAAGGCTAAAGCTGTTTTAGGCGACAGCCTGGCGGCCGCCCCTGATTATCAATTTTCAAAAACCATGGTCGCCAAAGCGTACCCCAAAAAAATAAAAGACGTATACGACAAGATTCTTTTTCACGGCCGGCAACTGCACGGAATTCGCAAAATTGTCAGCTGCTCTTCCAGGGGAATGGTGGCGCATATTTCAACCGCCCCGGCACCGGGCGAATGGATGTCGACGCCGCTGAGAAATCAATGGATTGCCGATCCACTGGTTTTGGATTGCGCCTTTCAAATGGCCACTGTCTGGTGTTTTGAAGAAAAAGGAGTGGTGTCGCTGCCAAGTTACGGTGCGTCATACCGGCAGTATTGTGAGCAATTCCCCTCTGAGGGTGTCATGGTGGTGCTGGAGATAAAGGATGTGACCGACCGCAGGATGCGGGGCGATTTCACATTCCTTGATGCCGAGGATTCCATCGTGGCACGTTTGAATGGCTATGAGGCCATCATGGATGCTTCTTTATTCAAAGCCTTTAAACCGCAATATAGAGCCTCAGCCTAAAATATCATATATTTTCAGTATTCAATATTCAAGTCTATGTCATACCGCTTTTTCTATCCCCCGATGAATATCTGCCGGAATACCGCAAAAATCAATGGGTTCTATGCTGGAAACAAAGCTTTTGCATGGCGGGCAGTACTTCTTTGGCTTTCCCCGACCGCTCCAAAGCATTTTCATTCTATGGGCGGTACCGCATTTCGGACAGATACATTCGACTGTAAGGCCATTTGTATGATTGTTTCCAACAGCGTGAACGCAATCATGCTCTTCCCTTAAACAACTGCTATTGCTGGTAATAGACATGTCTCTATCTTTCCTTGGGGTTAAAGGCAATTTTGGATCACGTTATTTAGCCGCCGCTTCTATCCTTTCCTTTTCTCTCTTTCATATTTCTTAACGATGTCTTCGATAGCCTCTTCCAGCAGAGTGCCAATAGATTTATCTTCATCAACCGCCAGATGCTTGAGCGCTTTCAAGCGGTCCGCATCAACTCTGGTAGAAAAGGTCTTTTTCGTGCTCATAGTAGTATTCTTAATATATTTATTTCTTTATTGCAAGAATTTATTTTAATAATTAAAAATTTTGTATATTAATTTATAAATTTTTATTTATTTATTATAATATAATCGATCATTGCTGTCCAAAATAATTTGAAAATCAAATACTGCCTTTAATAAAAACAGGCAGTTATAAACGGGAAATTAGTGATTTAGAAATCAGGTTGTAC
>CACVKW010001066.1 GCA_902749685.1 Olavius sp. associated proteobacterium Delta 1
ATGCTGGATATCTAACAGTACACTATCGGTGAATTTCAACGACATCCAGGATCCAGAAACCAGAATCCAGGATCAGTCAATACTTTCAATGGTCTTCATATCAGCAGC
>CACVKW010001067.1 GCA_902749685.1 Olavius sp. associated proteobacterium Delta 1
CAGCCGCATACCATCCAGTTTGGTGCTGGCTGGCGTGCTAAATGCTTTGATTACAGAATCAGCCGTTATCAGACGGCGCACCCTAATCTCACATAAAATCAGATGCTCTGTCTGATAACGGCTGATTATGTAAGAAGCTGCATTTAGCATGACAGCCGGCAC
>CACVKW010001068.1 GCA_902749685.1 Olavius sp. associated proteobacterium Delta 1
TCATCTAGCCTGGCCGTTATGCCTGAGATCGTTGCTTTTTCCGGGCTGATGCTGGATGCTTGATACTCGATGCTGGATATCTAACAGGACACTATCGGTGAATTTCAACGACA
>CACVKW010001069.1 GCA_902749685.1 Olavius sp. associated proteobacterium Delta 1
ACGTTCAAGGAAGCCTTCGGCAGGAGGTCCATGATTTTACGACTGATCATGAAAACATCCAACATCTTGAATATACGAGATAATATATATCTGGAAGAGATTGAAGGTACTTTACACCAATAGCAAGAGTCGTGCCAGAACCGGATCAAATTTGAACCAGCCGTTCAAGTCGGATATTTTCTGTCCCTGAAATTGCAATAGACATTCACAAACAGTTTTCATCTAATGTGTCGGCAATTTCCGGTCCAGAAAATACCGCTTAACTCAAATATTA
>CACVKW010001070.1 GCA_902749685.1 Olavius sp. associated proteobacterium Delta 1
CAGGATCCTTGCCATCGAAGAAGAAATGGGCATGGGCGGGGCAGCCTACTCGATCAGAAACATCCAGTCATCAAAAAAGATCACGGTGGCGGCCACCGGAAAGGATCCGGGAACCGGCAAGATGAAAACCGAGGAATATACGGTTAACGGTCCTGTGGCGGTGATGATCACCACCACGGCAGCCGAGCTGGAAGGCGAGACCGCATCCAGGTTTTTGTTTTTAACCATCGATGAATCGACAAAGATGACCGAAGCCATCCACCGTATGCAACGGGAAGCAGAAACTTTGGAAGGTCTGATCCGCAAGAAAAGACAGGACCGCATCATCAAAAAGCAC
>CACVKW010001071.1 GCA_902749685.1 Olavius sp. associated proteobacterium Delta 1
CGTTATGCCTGAGATCGTTGCTTTTTCCGGGCTGATGCTGGATGCTTGATACTCGATGCTGGATATCTAACAGGACACTATCGGTGAATTTCAACGACATCCAG
>CACVKW010001072.1 GCA_902749685.1 Olavius sp. associated proteobacterium Delta 1
CCAGGATCCAGAAACCAGAATCCAGGATCAGTCAATACTTTCAATGGTCTTCATTGCAGCAGCTAAGTTGGATTTCAAAATTTTATGCAACTATAGGGTTAA
>CACVKW010001073.1 GCA_902749685.1 Olavius sp. associated proteobacterium Delta 1
AACATTGCATAAATTCTTGTCATCTAGCCTGGCCGTTATGTCTGAGATCGTTGCTTTTTCCGGGCAGATGCTGGATGCTTGATACTTGATGCTGGATATTTAACAGGACACTATCGGTGAATTTCAACGACATCCAGTATCCAGAAACCAGAATCCAGGATCAGTCAATACTTTCAATGGTCTTCATTGCAGCAGCGAA
>CACVKW010001074.1 GCA_902749685.1 Olavius sp. associated proteobacterium Delta 1
AATTCATTGCTGTCCAAAATAATTTGAAAATCAAATACTGCCTTTAATAAAAACAGGCAGTTATAAACGGGAAATTAGTGATTTAGAAATCAGGTTGTAC
>CACVKW010001075.1 GCA_902749685.1 Olavius sp. associated proteobacterium Delta 1
AAGAATTATAAGCAAAGAAAATACATTCCTTTATAAAAACCAGAAAAGTAGATCCAGGGTGTTCACAACATAACTAAAACTGGCACCGCAACTGCTATGA
>CACVKW010001076.1 GCA_902749685.1 Olavius sp. associated proteobacterium Delta 1
CGAACCCCGCGGTGAGATGCAAAGTTAGGCGCAATTAGAAGGGCGCTTTCTGATAAAACATGACAAGAAAAGTTATTATTTCGCAGTCTGCATTAAAAAAGTGATAATTTCAAGGAAAAAAAATTTATTAATAAAGATAGTCAAATGAAATTTGAAAACACTTCTCCTGGTCCATTTCATAAGGATGTAAAAAAAGATAATGACAAGTAAAACTCAGAGAAGATATATTACTCTCTTTTAGGTCTGAATGATTTTTGGAATCGCAATTCGAGTTCTCCTTTTCGGATTAGTTCTTTGACA
>CACVKW010001077.1 GCA_902749685.1 Olavius sp. associated proteobacterium Delta 1
CTGGATTCTGGTTTCTGGATCCTGGATGTCGTTGAAATTCACCGATAGTGTCCTGTTAGATATCCAGCATCGAGTATCAAGCATCCAGCATCAGCCCGGAAAAAGCAACGA
>CACVKW010001078.1 GCA_902749685.1 Olavius sp. associated proteobacterium Delta 1
ATTAACAACCACCCTACATACAAGGAGGATTTTTTTCAATGACTCGTTTTACAACTCATTATATGACTCATTCTAAACTCGTTTTTGGACAAGAGTGATC
>CACVKW010001079.1 GCA_902749685.1 Olavius sp. associated proteobacterium Delta 1
ATTGAGCGAAGCCCAATTAGCAGGTATTGGGTATTGGCTATCAGGTATTGGTTTGGTGGCCTTGCGTAACTCATTTTATATGGCCCTTGCGGGTGATATATTAAAAATC
>CACVKW010001080.1 GCA_902749685.1 Olavius sp. associated proteobacterium Delta 1
CTGATATTCATATAAAGGGCTTGTCGCCGTAAAATGTCGTTGTCCCATAAGATGACTCGTCAAGCGTGATATTTTCCTGCGGAACGCTTCAGGCTTCGCTCTTCGAGCTACGACCCGACAGGTCGCTAAATATCA
>CACVKW010001081.1 GCA_902749685.1 Olavius sp. associated proteobacterium Delta 1
GCCGCAGCCGAAGCATTGCCATAAGTTTTTATTGGGGTTGACGGATAACGATGGGTTGGTGTCGTCGTGGAAGGGACATAGGCCAAAGTAGCTTTTGCCATTCTTTTTTAACTCGATACCCTTGGCCTTTACCAGGGGCACCAAGTCAACGTCTCGTTTGATAGCCTCGATCTTTTCTTTTTCTATCATATCTCTCCCCCTCATCTTGTTCTCGTAATTTCTCAAACAGGATATCCCTCAAATGGTTCAACGATTCCCGGAACTGCAGCGGATTGACCAGGGCCTGGCCGTCTCGATATTGTTTGTCCAGTCGATTCAGACCTTCACCAGTAATCAAAAACGTAGCAATCCGCTTTCCATTGTTTCTAAACCGGATCCCGCTCAGCTCACCACCCCGACACAAAAAGAACGCTCCTCTAAAAATGTCCGTGGTCTCAAGGCTGTTGGTTTTCAAGTGCCTCACCTCCTTCCGTAGGCCGCGGCGTAGCATTTATGCGAAGCCGGGTCTTGATTTTTGATGGGTGATTCGATAGAAAAAGAAAGCAGTTTCAAAAGGATACCCCCTTTTGGAACTTACCCTGGGCCATCAACTGCGACCTGCCACAGTCATTGAAGTTGATGGCCTTTTTTCTTGCCGAAAATTCCCATTTCAAAAACTTGTCAAGAAGTTAATTTGCTTTTATAAAAAGCATATTTGCATCTTAATTGCAAGAAAAAATTTTTAGTATGATATAAATTCCCTCAAAATAATTAACGAGGCTGAACTATGGGCTTTTCAGAAAGATTGACTAAAATAAGAAAAGAAAAAAATCTTGGTTTCCCTGAGCTCGCTAGCCTGACTGGCATTCATGTAACTCAGCTGCGCCGATATGAAAAGGGAGAGTCGCAACCAAACCTTGACGCAATAAGAAAATTGGCAGTTGCATTGAACGTACCTGGCGACATGCTGCTTTTCGATGATGATGAACGCAAACCACCTGAAGATTTCTTACTGCAATTTGAAGCTCTGATGCAATTAAGTGCAGAGGAAAAGAAAATCGCAAGAGCAGTGCTTGACGGACTGGTACTGCGGCATCAAGCAAGAAAGCTAATGCATCAAGAACAAACAAGGTAGGCTGCGGATCGGATGGGATCTGGTTTTATGCCCGCAGCCAATCTAAATCTTATTCCCCCGCCCACCCATTCCGATGCAGCGCCAAGAGCGGGGCTGGCATGATTTGTTGCAATGCTACATATTGTGTCCTTATCAGACAGAATTTTGTCTATTTTAATCGATAGCGGTAAAATACCGTCTGATAAGGCGGCAATATATAGCCCGACACAAATCCCGCCAGCTGAACTCCTCAATCTAAATAATCAGATGTAAAATTCCGTCTGAAAGCGGAGCCCTTTGGGCTTGCAGCATACACCGTGTCAACCATGACGGCATCCGCCTCAACGCCCCTTGTAAGGATCGAGTCATTTTAACCCGGCTATTAAAACAAAAAGGCAGCCGGAGTTATACAACTCCAACTGCCTCCAACTCCTTCAGTATGTAAGACCAGTATTTTAACGCTAATAAGTTAACTCAGACAACAACGTCACCTATTTTCCATAGACAAGATATTGTAGACTTTAAAATTATCTACTACAGCTTTGGAATTGATTTCATATTTAGATCTTTAGATTTGTCCTTATATCTCTTGAAGGTGCGGTTAACGAACCTATACGAAAGAAAAAAAGTTATTATTAAAAATGCAATACCAAGAAAATTCAAATAATCTGAAAATACAATTAAATAGCAACTTAAAATAATACAAAGCAATTCCATAGAAAGACAAATTGCATATCCAAGCTTTTTTTTTCCTTTCTTCAATACTAAGTAATATTCGCCTGCTATGTACTGTATTAGTAAAAATAAGAGAAACAGACTTACCCAGGTAATAATATCCTTAGTCATTTTCTATACCAGCTTCTAAGCTTAACATTATTTGCAAAGTATCATGGATCACTACCGCCCTACTACCCATTGCAACCGCTGGAGTAGAATAAAAGCGCTCTATTTCATATGGCAGCATTTGATAAGCTGGGACACTCTGTAACATTCCCCCTATCCCAATGGCCGCATCTGTTAAATAGAAGGCTCTAGTTCCCCATTCTGGCTTCCCAGTTGTAAAAGCAAATAAATTCTCATATCCTTGCCGAGTTAAATTCCAATCCCTGTCACTGCACTCATCTGAGCTAAATATATCTAAATAATCTCCAACACCTCCTGCCAAATTACCTACACCATGCATACCGATAAATGCACCTGCTGCACCACCTGTTTTGACAGTGAGAATAAGTTCGGCAATACCCGCAGCGATTGATAGTTCTGCCTTGATAGCTTGAATTATTCTATCTCTTGCGGCACCGCTTGCAATATCATTCCACCAAATACTCCCCATTAATCTCCAACCGTTTGAAGTCCAATCTACTTCTAATCCTAAAGGATCAATCAAATTAATAGGATTATTCAGAGAATAAGTGTAGAGATTAATTCCTCCTTCTAACCCGATCGGATCCGGTTTCAGATATCTTCCAGTGTAGGGATCATAATAGCGGTGGTAGTTATAGTGAAGGCCAGTTTCTTCA
>CACVKW010001082.1 GCA_902749685.1 Olavius sp. associated proteobacterium Delta 1
CTTGAGGCCCCGGCGAACGTCATACACCGCAATGATCGATATGGCTGATCGGCTCGAAAATGAAAGAAAAGCGCATTTGACTGCTTCGCTTTTGCGGGAGGCGGCTGAAGTATGATTACTCATTTAATCTATCTATTTGAACAGCAGGTATCAGTTCTACAAAGAGCTTGTCATCACCGGCATAAATATCGGCGATAGCCACATTGAGTGTCACCAGCTGATTGTAAAATTCTGATTTCACCGGCTTTAGATTGCTCAGATCAACAGGGTACTCTATGCCGCCGAACGCTGTCAGCAAAGTATTCAGCAGCGCATCGCCCTGGCTGAAATCCTTTTCATCTTTTGAGCCCTGCGAGGACGGTAAGACCAACAGCCGCTTGTTGGTTTTGTCATATTTAAACGAAAGCGCCCAATCGGTCGGCAAATTCACCTCGCCGACCACAAAATTTATTGTCTGTTTGCCGATTTTTGTTGCGTATTTGATATCTTTGCCGCTGATAAGGGAAGAGAATAAGATTTTATCTTTTTTGATTTTGATATTGTCTATGGATTTAATAAAAAATGACCCGATAAAATTTTTTCCGATATCTATTTTATACGGCAACAGGGGCTTGATGGCCCTGGCAATGCTTTGCGCCGGAACCACAATCGTCATTTCTTTTAAGCTGTCAACTTGAGCGAATGATGCAGAAACCAGTAAAAGTAAAATAATGCCCACAAATGCGGATCTGTTTATAGCTTTCATATCAACATACCATCCTTCAACACGGGAAATTTATTGCTTTTATCAATTAATACCCAATACCTGCTAATTGGGCGTCGCTCAATTAGGGTTATACCCTATACCTTAAACCATATACCTTCTACCTTATACCGTTCATCTTCCGCCTTTCTTTTATCCCTCAATCCCTCAATTCCTCAATCCCTGAATTCCTGAATTCCTCAATTTCGGCGCAAATCAGTATCACCGGTGCCCACCAAAATTGTGGCTTACTTTCAGTCGCATTTAAAATGAATGCAATGCGCCAGGCACACATTATCGGCACAGGCCGGGATTAAGCCAAAATCCACCCGATGATGGCAGAGGTTGCACTTTTGAGCGATATCTTCGTCATCATCAAAAGCGATCGCATCATAAGGGCATTCATCGATGCAGGCCTGGCACCCGGAGCACAGATCATAATTCATGACGACAATTCCGTCCTCTCTTTTGCTGATGGCCTCTTCCGGGCAGGCATCGGCACAGGGCGGATCATCGCAATGTCGGCACAGGTTGACCCGAAATGCAAATTCAGATTGATCATCGAGTATTTTCGATCCGTTATCCCGGACGGATATCAGCTTAACGCCGGCTGCTGCCCGATTTTCCTGCTTGCAGGCCACTTCACAGGTTCTGCAGCCCCAGCATAATTTGTGGTCAATAAAAATTTCATGTTTAGGCATATGTTTTTTCCTGAATCGTCTATCAGTTGCAAGGCAATATCCCTGAAAAGGGCGGACCTTTTAATCATTATTTTCACCGCAGAGGCGCAAAGCGCAGAGTAATTTTTTTATTTCATTTCACTACTTCATCTCCGACTTTGGCATCGGAACTCTTCTCGGGATAAACCTTGCACAGCAAGGTCCGCACACTGGTGGCTCCCATAGCCGGGTCACAGCTCTCATAAGCATTGTCGGTCAAGATATTGATATTGGATTCATCCCAGCCATGTCCGGGATCTTTATTCTCCGGAAACCACCAGCCATGTTCGGCGGAGATTACCCGGGGATCCATACCGCCAAACAGTTTGGCGCGCTGCCGCACGTTGCCCCTGGCAGATTCGATGATCACCCAGTCCCCATCCTGAATGCCTTCTTTTTGGGCGGTCTCGGGATGAATTTCAACAACAGGATCCGGGTGCAATTCGCGTATCCAGGATAACTGCCGGTTTTCAGTGTGGAAAAAACCCGGCAGACGCCGGCCGCTGATCAGAATGTACGGATACTGCTTGTACAACTCCGGTGTGCTTAAGGGGCTTTCCGGCGCTTCGCGATACTGCGGCAACGGATCATAGCCCCAGTTCTCCAGCAGGGTTGAGTAAAGTTCAAATTTTTTCGTGGGGGTCGAAAAGCCGCGATCCTTATACTTCTGATATTTGACTTGCCCGCGGATATAATCCATTTTTTTAAAGTCCTGCCAGGTCATCCCCAGAGGCTCAAGGATGTAATCCAGGCCGCCTTCAAACTCATCCCACCAGTGCTCGCCCTGCCCTGCCCGGTGACCGAGGTCATTGAGCATTTCATGATCGGAACGGCACTCACCGACCTGAATAACCTTGCGCCGGGGTAAAAGATAGCCGTGGCGCTTCCAAAAATCACCGATATAGTCCATTTCAAGCCAGGTGGCAGCGGGCAAAACGATATCTGCCAGTTCGGCGGTCGGTGTCAGGAAAAAATCGGCCACAGCCATAAATTCCACCTTTTCAAGCGCGCGATAGACCTCTCTGGCATTGGCCCGGCTTAGCACCGGATTGGAGCTGATAAAAAACAGCATTTTCACCGGATACGGTTTTTCATCTAAAATCGCATCCCAGACGCATTTGGGATTGATGATGGCAAAATTGCCGGCCAGTCGAAAACGGTCGCCTCCCAGCCGTTTTTCAGCTTGCTGATGCGGCAGCATCCGATGGGCGCCGAATTTCCCCACATTATTAATTTTAGGGGAATTAAACAGCACCTGGCCGCCTTTGGCATCGATGTTGCCGGTGATGCCCATCAGGGCCATCAGGGCCCGGTTGTTGTCGGCACAGTTGATCTGCTGCTCGATGGCCACCCCCCACTGGATGGCAGCCGGCCGGGTGGTTGCAAACAAGCGGGCGGCCTGTTTGATCTTATCCCGGGGCAGCCAGGTGATTTCTGCAACTTTATCCAGGGGGTACTCATTGACCCGCTCGACAAATTGCTCCCAGCCGTAAACATGCCCGGCAACAAATTCCTGATCAAAAAGGTTTTCCGTTACAATCACGTTGAGCATGCCCAGTGCCAGGGCCGTATCGGTTCCGGGCCTGAGCGGCAGCCAGACGTCGGCCCGGGCGGCAAGGCGGGTGAGCCGAGGATCAACGACAATCAGCCGGGCGCCGGCATTCAGGCTGTTGGAAAAGGGCTCGCCCTTGTAGCAATCCGGATTGCTGATCGTCAGATTGTTGCCCCACACCATGATGCATTTCGGATTGTTTTCGTAGTCGACAATCGGATTGGAACCGCAGGTGATGATACTGGTGGCAATGCGGGGTCCGTAACAAAAATGCCCGGCTGTCAGCACATTGGGCGTACCCAGCAAATTGGCAAAACGGTAAATTACCGCTTCGTTTTCCCGCCCCGTGCCGTAACCCAGCACAATGGATTCGGCCCCAAAACGGTCCTTATAGTCCAGCATTCGACCGGCAATGGTATCCAGGGCTTCATCCCAGGAAATCCGCTCCCATTTTCCGCTGCCCTTGGGTCCGATTCGACGCACCGGGTATGTCAACCGATCCGGGTGATAGGCCAGCTGGGTGGAAGCGAGTCCTTTGCTGCAAAGGGTTCCATGATTGATGGGGCAATCCGGATCGCCCGCAATTTTGGCCACTTTACCATCTTTGGTGTAGACCAGAACCCCGCACCCTCCATGGCACATCCGGCAGTGGCTTTTAACCACGGCATCAAAGCCGTAAACTTCCATTTCCCGTTCGACATTGGTGTATTTGAATTCGGCCATTCCCGGTCTCCCGCTCTAATATTGTCCAACCCGGACAAGCCGGAATTGAATATTGACGATTGAAACTGCTCACCATTCTGCAGTCTTCATTTTTAATGGATCTAATGCCGAACCTTTTAGCCCTGAACCTTGAACCCTGAACCCTGAACCTCTCAATCTATAAAATATCCCGCAGGAGGGCCGCACAGGTATTTGACAGCTTGACGCCGGTCTCTTCTACAGCGATCGCCTCCTGCTCACAGATCTCAACACAGCTAAGGCAGCCGACACAATCTTTAGGGTTTACCGCAATAGACTTGCCATTTCGCATATCAAATACGTCAGCCGTGCAGACTTCGATACATTCTTCACAGCCGTTACATTTCCTTGGGTCCAGTTCAACCTCAAAACTCATTTTCTAATTTATCCTCGCTGGCGTCTTCTATGCGAACTAAGTTCGCTATCTTCTTAATTTTCCACATATATGTCAATAAAATAATTGTATCCAAAATATAATTCAACCTCGAAATTTTTCAAAATCGAATATTACTTCCGACTCGTGGCCAAGCCCCCCCCTGACCTGATATAATATGCTGAATTATATATTAATAATATAAAATATTTTTTATTGACTTTTTGTGCCGGTTAGATTACACATATTTTTAATTCCCAAAAATTAAAAATATTTGTATACAACATTGCAAAAATCCGCCACTCAGCCAAAGGCCAAAAAAAAATCCACCTCAGTCCGGAAATTGGCCTACAACAACTTAAAATCAGATGTTCTCGCAGGGCGGTTCAACCCGGGTCAACGATTGACCGAAGAGCATTTGGCCAGAAGCCTGGGGGTCAGCCGCACTCCGGTCAGAGAGGCCCTCCACAAGCTTGAATCCGAGGGATTGGTTAAGCCTCTGGAGAGCAGGGGTTTTTCGGTTGCGCGTGACTCGCGCGAGGAAATGGAGGACCTCTTTGATATCCGGGCCGCTCTGGAAGGGTATGCGATCCGTTTGATTTGTGAATGTATTGCCGAGAAATCAATTGATGAGTTGCAGGATCTTATCCGCAAGGCTGAAAATGCGCTCAAACGCAAGAAGTTGGACGAGATATTCAGATATAATACCCAATTTCATGACGCTTTGCACGGGGTAATTTCCCATAAATCCCGATTTCACAGCCTGATTGCAGACACACGCAACTATGTATTGCGATACCGAAAGGACAGCCTGCACTACTTTGCCGGTGCGCGGCGAACCATTGACGGACATAAAAAAATCCTTTTAGCGATCAGTTTAAAAGATCCGGATCTTTGTGAGCGCGTGATGCGCGAACACATCCAGGAAGCCAAAGAAGAGGCGTTACACAAAATTTCAGATACTGTTGGTAGATTGTAGAAATTCCGAGACATAAATTATCACGGAGGTTCTGATGAGAGCAGATAAAGACAAATGCATAGCATGTAAAAGGTGTTTTCCATATTGTCCGATGGGTAAAATTCAAACCTATCAGCGGCATGCAGAAATACCGGGTCGAATCTACATTGAGATTGACCAGGATAAATGTACCGACTGCGGTATGTGCGTGCGGGCCAATATCTGCCCGGTCAATGCACTTTATCAGGAAGTAGAAGACTGGCCGCGGGAGATTCGCGGAATCCTGAGCAACCCGCTCATTGAGTTTAAAGGTTCACAAGTGCCGGGACGGGGAACCGAGGAGATGAAGACCAATGACGTCAAAGGCACTTTTCTACCCGGTGAGGTGGGTGTCGGCGTCGAGTTGGGCCGGCCGGGACTTGGCGCGTATTTTCGCGATGTCGAAATCGTTGCAATGGCATTAATGGGTGCCAATATCGGTTATGCGCTGGCCGAGGAAAATCCGGTAACCCATTTCATGTCGGACAAGACAATCGGCAAACTGAGAGACGACGTCCTCGGCGAAAAGGCAACTTCTGCGATTATTGAGGGCAAGTGCAAGTTGGAAAAACTGCCCCAGGCCTTAAAGGCCTTGCAGAAGGCCGCCGACAAGGTGGATACGGTATTTACCGTGGAAGTGATCACCAAGGTTACCCAGGAGGGCGAAGTACCGATCAAGGCCATGTTGGAGGAATCCGGATTCTGGTATTCCATCAATACCAAGAACAACCTGGGGCTGGGACTGCCGGCCTATGATTTTTACGGAGAAGGAGGCGATTCATGACGCACAGCTTGCATCGCAGGGGGGACTACGAGAGCCTCAAGGAAGATTTTGTCGTGCTGGGTTGTCCGGCGACAGGTGTCAACAAGGTCGGATCGGCACCCAAAACCCAGAATTTTTTAAGCATCTGCTACAAACATGGACCGATCAACCTTGGCGATATGAAAACCGGCAATATCTACAACACCACCATGGATGATATCCTGGCCAGTGTAACGGACGGCACCATCGTTCAGTGCACTTTTGACAACCGCGATAAAATTGTGACCTTGATGAAAGAACTCAAGGAAAGACGGCCCGGTATTTCCGTAATCATCTCCGGGGTAACCGATGTCGTACAGCAATGCATGCACGAAGCCGGCCTGGGCCCGATTCATTCCCTGGAATATTCACTAGGAACCTGGGGAAAAACCGAGCGGTTGCCCGGATATGCAGTATTGAAGCTGCTGACCATGTGCGGCCATGCCATGATTGCCTCGGACCTGGTGGGTAAAATGGTGCGGGATGTCAAACGCGGGCGTCGAACCATCAAATCCTGTGTGGTAGAGATGGCCCAGTGCTGCACCTGCGGCAACTTCAATTTGACGCGCGGCGAAAAGATATTCCAGGACGTGATTTCCACTTACATGGTCAACAGTCTTTACTAAGAAGGAGAAAAAGATGCGATATGTATTGGTTGGAGGGAGCGCCGCTGCCGTTAGTGCCCTGGAGGCGATTCGATCGGTTGACAAGTCGGGTCGCATTGATTTGTTCAGTGATGAAAACGTGCCGCTTTTTTCAAGAGTACTTCTGCCATATTATGTAGCCGAAGAGCTTTCAAAACCGCTGTTGAATTTCCGATCAGCCGATTTTTTCGAAGAAAACAACATTACCGCTCATATCGGGGTCAGGGTTCAGAAAATAGACCCGGATTCCAAAACCGTAACGGCCGATGACGGGAATACTTATGAGTATGACAAATTACTGCTTGCTACCGGCGGCAATGCGATCATCCCCAAAATTCCGGGCGTTGATAAGGATGGTATTTCAACGCTCAAAACCATGCAGGATGCTGAGCGAATCTATAATTTTGACGGGGAGCGGGCCGTCGTTATCGGTGCCGGCAGTATCGGCGTGGAATCCTGTATCAGCCTGATGCGAAGGGGCTTTAGGGTCACATTGCTCGAGCAATTGGGACATGTGCTGCCGACGGTTTTCGATGATGAGGCGGCCGGCATCATCAGAGGCGTCATCGAACAAATGGGAATCGAGGTGATTACCGGCGAGCGCGCCATTGAATTTACCGGCAACGGCCGGGTGCAGAGCGTGGTGACGAGTACGGGAGAAATTGAGTGCGACAATGTGATTCTAGCTGTCGGTGTCAGGCCGGCGCTGGAACTGGCCGAACCGGCCGGCATCGAAATCGGCATGATGGGCGGCATCACCACCGACAGCGGCATGCTGACCAGCTGCCAGGATATTTACGCGGCCGGAGATGTCTGTGAAACTTTCGACATCGCCCGCAATCAATCCTTCATCAACGCCATCTGGCCGATGGCGGTGGAGCAAGGACATATCGCCGGCCTCAACATGGCCGGGCAGGACAAACAATATGCCGGCTCGGTCAGAATGAATTCTATTGGAAATTTTATTGGTATTCCGGCGATGTCCATGGGGGTAACCCGCAGCGATGAGTGTTCCTATGTCGATGAAGAATGCCACTTCCAGGAAGTCAAAAAACGCACGAAGAATACTTACAAAAAGATCATATTAAAAAATGGCTGTATCGTCGGGGCTATTTTTATCGGGGTCGGTCAGACCCAGCGCTGCGGAATCATATCAATTCTGTTAAGGCGTCAGATAGAGGTTTCCGACTACATCCAGACGTTGATCAGCAATAATTTGAGTTTCATGGATATCCTGCCGCTGCTGCGGCGCTACGGCGACAAATTTACCGAACCCGAGTATAAAGAGCTGATGGATACGGGGCTTTAGAAAGAATTCGGAAGTCGGAATGCGGAAAGTAAAATGGACACGAATCAGCTCTCAAATTGAAAATGAGAAATTTTTTCGATGGGCAAGGCCGCACAAGGGTTTACGAGGAGGCGTACTTTTTTGTACGTCGAGGATGTAAGCCCGCGGAGAACACCGCTCATCGGAAAAAGGGTCATTTTCGGATGGGAACTAACTAAGGAGGAAAAATTGCAGGTACTAAAGGTCGATCCTAAAAAGTGCACCGGATGCCACCAGTGTGAGCTTTGGTGCGGGACGGAAATCGCATCTCTTACCAAGGAGCTGGCCGAAGCCGTTGTTGAAGAACCCCAACCGGTGCCGCGGGTGTACGTGGAGGGCAAAAAGCTGGCCCTGCAGTGCCGGCACTGTGTCGAGGCGCCCTGTCTGGATGCCTGTCCCAACGGTACCATGCGGCGGGACCCGGAAACTGAGCTGGTATACGTTCACGAACCGACGTGTATCGCATGTTGGATGTGCGTAATGGTTTGCCCGTTCGGCATCATCAACCCCTCGCCGACTTATAAAGTGGCGATCAAATGCGATCGATGCCGCAATATGGGATTCCCTATTTGTGCGGAAGTCTGCCCGACCCAGGCTATCACCGTTGAACCTCGCCAGGATTATCGCAAGGTGTTTTAAAATGAAAGTGGTGCAACTAAAGGCAAAATTATTTCGCCACCAAGACACCAGGACACAAAGATAAATTTTTAGCAAACCGTTTTGCTTTGTGTCTTTGTGCCTTTGTGGCCATTTTTCCGGGTTAGCCGGGTTGGGATTAAGAAAGGAGAAAATAATGGAGTTTATCCAGCGCAAGACCGCTGACCGAGCGGTTAATCATTTCCTGCTGAAAGCAGCAGACCAGGAGATAACGGTCGCTTGGGACCGTTTTGAGGGCCAACTCCCCGAATGCGGCTTCTGCGAATCAGGCTTGAGCTGTCGGGACTGCCTGCAGGGACCCTGCATCAGCCATCCTTTTAGAGGCCAGAGCAAACTGGGTGTCTGCGGCAAAGACAAAGATGTTCTGGCGGCTCAATCATTGCTGCGTCTGGTCTTGAAAGGGACCATGTCCTATTTGGATCAGTTAAATGATTTTGTCGATCAAATCCAGGCCGGTGCCGTAGAACCCGCCGACAAAGACCAAACCGAGCAAACCTTAAAAGCGATTATGGATCTGCTGCATACCGGCAACTCCGCGGTTGCCGATGAGTTTTCGGCATCCCTGTTGGAAGGTTGGAAAACTGCGGGGATTATGCCCCGGGGCATCGCCAACGATGTCTTCAAAGCCTCCCAGCGCCTGGAAGGCGGCATCAGCGGTATGGAGGAAACGCTGCTGTGGTCTTTTAAGACGGCGCTTCTGGGATGCATGGCTGCCCGGCTCCAGAACCGGTTAAAGGCGGCGGTCTTTGGCAGCACCACTGCATCGGAATTGGAGGTCAACCTGGGGGTTCTTAAAAACGATGCACCCATCGCTCTTTTATACGGTCCCATTTCTCCCGTACTCAAACAAAAGATCGCCCAAGCGGCCCAGGAGAAAAACGTCAGTGTCATGGGCGTCTGCACGGATCCGTTGCTGCCGCCCTACCGTTTTTTTCCGGTGACAACCTACGTTTCCCAGGAGATTCCTTTGATGACCGGCGCGGTAGATCTGATCGTTGCCGGAAGCCAATTTGTCAACCCGTCATTGGCGGAGGTCGCTAAAGATTGGAAGGTAACTGTCGTACCGACCGATGGACTCAATCAGGATACGGACCCGAATGCTCTGGCTCAAAAAATCGTAGAGCAGGCTGCCCAGGCCTTTGAAATGCGACAAAACATTACCAGGGACATTCCCATGGTGAAGGAGTCGGCGGTCATGGGCTATTCTGCCGCACAGGTCGACATCAACAAGATTGTACAGGCTCTGGAAGACGGCAAAATCAAAGGTATCGCGATCCTTGCCGGCAGCAATAACGTCAAATACACCCAGGATGAGGTGCTTGTCACGATAGCCAAGCAGTTTCTGGCCGAAGATATCCTGTGTATTTCAGATGGTGAAGCCAGCGTCAGTCTGGCAAAATACCGCCTGCTCGAACCGACCCGGCGCGATAAAGACTGTGGGGATGGCGTCAAAGAACTGCTGGCCTCCTTGGGCAAAAACTTGCCGTCGGTGATCGATTGGTGCATGACGGATTTTCTCCTGGCCCTGGATGCCGCCGGCAGCAAGGCGCTTTCGGATTACCCGATTTGTGCCTATTTCCCGGAAGCCAACCGCACCGCTGAGGTCAGCAAAGCGATCTGGACCGTGGCCATGGGTGTTTCCACCTATTTCTGGCCCTGTCTGCCGGTGACCGGCAGTGCTAAAACCCGGCAGGCCCTAAGTGATTTTTGCCGGCAAAAATTCGGCGCCAAACTGCATGTCGTCACCCAGAAAATAGATGCCCGCACGAAAGCCGGCTTGTTTTTGAAGGAGATAGATGCCCCGGCGCCGATGTCGGGCAAGTCGTGGGAGTAACCCCACGTACCGTGGTGTTATTTGTTATTAGTTAATAGTTATTGGCACCAGAGCCGAGATATTTATCTAACATTTAAGCCCTACTGGTTGAAGGCAGGGTAATAGTGGAGATAAAAGCCGTTAGGCATCTGTTGAAGGAACATCAGGCACAGTCATTGAACTACCTTAAAGCGACGGGAATCCAAGTTGGTTTACCGGTAAATTTCACAAGCAATAAAGCTGAAATAAAACGAATGGTTTTAGATTTGCCCGAAGGGCAACGGGAATAATATCGGGCCACGTCGGCCGGATATCGTCTGCGTCAGTCGAACGAGCGACGTGTCGGGTCGTAGCTGAAAGCGAAGCCTGAAGCGAGAGGGCGGCTATTAAATAGAATAGAATCAAAACTCATATCTATCTATTGGATAAATTTACACCAACTAACTTGGAGAAGAACCATTTTAAATAACTTGTTGTGATAGAATAATTTGGATTGAGGATTGGATATTTAGGGTACACATCGGATTTTAAAAAAGGCGGAGCGAAGCGACATCCGCAAATATTCAATCTTCAGTCTTCAATTTTCAATTTTCCGCAGGTGGATTCCGCTCAGGTGGTTAATCAAATAATTGAAAAAGGAAAAACAACATGGAAAATAATAGCGGTCGCCACTTCCTTCAGATCCCGGGTCCGACGAATGTGCCGGATCGCGTGCTGCGGGCCTTGAGCAAACCGACCATCGATCACCGGGGACCGGAGTTTGCCGAACTTTCACTTGAGGTCTTAGCCGGTCTTCAGCGCATCTTTCAAACCTCCGGCCCGGTGGTTGTCTACCCCTCCTCCGGCACCGGCGCCTGGGAGGCGGCCATCGTCAATACCCTTTCGCCCGGTGACCGGGTCCTGATGTTTGAAACCGGGCATTTTGCGACCCTCTGGTATAATATCGCCCTGGCATTCGGTCTGGAAGTGGATTTTGTACCAACCAACTGGCGCCACGGCGTCATGCCGGAAATAGTTGAAGAAATACTGGCAGAAGATAAAACCCATCAGATCCAATCAGTGATGGTCGTTCACAATGAGACCTCCACCGGGGTTGCCAGCCGCATACCGTTGATCCGTGAAGCCATGGACCGCGCCGGTCATCCGGCCCTGTTGATGGTGGATACCATCTCTTCTCTGGCCTCGATTGATTATCGCCATGAAGCGTGGGGGGTCGACGTGACGGTGGGCTGCTCCCAGAAGGGCTTGATGTTGCCGCCGGGACTGGGTTTAAATGCGATCAGCCCAAAAGCACTGGAAGCGGCAAAATCAGCCAGGCTGCCGAAGTCATTTTGGGATTGGCAGGCGATGTTCGCTGCCAACCAGGTTGGTTTTTTCCCCTATACGCCTGCCACGAATTTACTCTACGGCCTGCGCGAGGCGATTCAGATGCTGGAAGAAGAAGGATTGTCCAATGTCTTTGCGCGCCATGACCGTCACGCGCAAGCCACCCGCCGTGCTGTGCGGGCCTGGAATCTTGAAGTCCTGTGTGAAAACCCCTCAGAATTCAGCAGCTCTCTGACAGCCGTCATGATGCCGCAGGGATTTGAAGCGGATGCATTGCTTGATCTGATACTGGACAAATTCGACATGTGCCTGGGGATCGGATTGGGAAAAGTCAAAGGTAAGATTTTTAGAATTGGCCATCTGGGGGATTTTAATGACCTGATGCTGGCCGGAACGCTGGCAGGGCTGGAAATGGGGCTCTCGCTGGCCGGTATTCCATTTTCAAAAGGAGGTGTTGCCGTCGCCCTCGATTATCTTGAAGGCACAATTAAATCTTAAGGTTGCATAAATTTGACTAAAACTGCATTGCAGCTTAACTTGAGAAAGTTGCCATTATCGGGCCGATGCTGGATGCTGGTTACTCGATGCTTGATAACCTCCATGCCATCAAAAGTAGTAACGATAATCATCCAGTATCCAGGAACCAGTATCAAGGATCAGCCAGTGACAGCAAGGTTTTCTTTGAGACCGCATCGCTGAAATGTCATTTCTTATGCAACTATAGGGATAAAAATGTTAGCCCGGCTGTTTCACGGGCCACCTGTTAAAGAATATCGGATCATAATCCGAAAACTTTTCATGAAATAGCCGGGCTGGGGTGAGCCACGACGCTAAAGTTATAGCCAAAACCTAAAATTTATTGGCCTGACGCCGTGGAAAACATAAAACACAGAGACCTGCCGGTCTCGGACCTGCCGGTCTCGAACACCGCACGGAAGGAGGATTTGCCATGAAGAGGAATAAGCTGTTTATCGCTATTCTGTCATTAACCCTGTTTTTACCGGTTGTTCTCGCCATCCACGCCCAGGCTGCCGATCTCAAATTCGGTCATGTGGGCGCCCCGGGTTCCCTGTTTACAGTCAGTGTTGAAGAATTCGCCAAACGCGTCAATGCAGAAGTTGACGGCTTCAAAGTGGTGGCCTTCGGCTCCAGCCAGCTCGGCAAGGATCGGGAGCTGCTGCGAAAGCTGAAACTGGGCACCGTCGACTTTTGCCTGCCCTCCACCGTCATGTCTTCGGTGGTCGATGAATTCGGTCTTTTCGAAATGCCTTATCTGGTTAAAAATCGACTCCACATGCGAGCCATCCGGGACCGGCTTTTCTGGAGCAAACTGGCTCCGGCGGTTGAAAAGCAGGGCTATCAGATTATCGCTGTCTGGGAAAACGGCTTCCGCAACATTACCAACAATGCGAAGCCCATCAATGTGCCCGCAGATCTGCAGGGTATCAAGCTGCGCACGCCGAAGGGGGCCTGGCGCGTAAAGATGTTCAAGAGCTATGGGGCCAATCCAACCCCCATGGCATTGTCTGAAGTCTTTGTCGCCCTTCAAACCGGGGTTATCGACGGACAGGAAAACCCCATGGCCCAGATTTACAGCCAGAAATTTCAGGAGGTACAAAAGTATTTATCGATCACCGGCCATGTCTACACGCCGGCCTATGTGACGGTCAGCAAGAAACATTGGGCTAAATTACCGCCTGATGTGCGCGGAAAAATTGAATCCATCGCCCAGGGCATGCAGGAGTTCGTTTACATGAAGGCCGCCCAGCTCGACGATGATCTGTTGAAAAAGGTGGAAGGCGCAGTTGCAATCAACGAGGCCGACAAGAATGCCTTTATCAGGGCCAGCAGTGCGATTTATGAAGAGTTCGGCAGTAAAGTGTCCGGCGGCGCGGAGCTCGTCAAAGCAGCCCAGGCCTTGGGAAGCATGTACTAATTCAGCAACGGTCACCACATCCGGGTTATGACCCGGGTGTGGCTTTACTCGAATGAAGATTGAAAATTGAAGATTGAAGATTTGTGGTTGTCGCTGTGCTCCGTCCTTTTTAAGATGGAATCCGCCGAAGGCGGACCTTAAATATTCAATCTTCAATCAATGGGGGGAGGTGTACTTGTACACGCGTTTTCGCAAAGGATTCGAACGCTTGCTGGAAGCCATCGTTATCATTTTGATGTCGTCCCTGACCATAATCGTACTGGTTGCGGTGGCTTACCGCAAAGGGGGTGCTTCATTAAGCTGGTATGATGAAATCGCATCCATCCTGCTGGCCTGGCTGACCTACTATGGTGCAGCCCTGGCCGCCATACACCGGGGGCATATCGGTTTTGCGGGGCTTATCAAAGCCATGAAGCCTGCGATGCGGATCCCGTTTATCATTTTCAGCGAGATTTGTATTCTCGGTTTCTTCACGCTGCTGGCCTGGGTCGGCGTCGATGTGCTGATCATACTCGAAGGCGACTCGCTGGTCAGCCTGCCGCAAGTGCCGACCCGTTTGACCCAGTCGGTTATCCCCATTGGCGCAGTGCTTTTTATTATCGCCGAGGCGCTAGGCATACCGGAAGTATTAAGGGAAGCCAAAAAGCCTGACGGGTTTGCCGATCACGAAATTCCGGCCGCAGCGGAAGCTCTGACGGAGGTGCCCCCCAAATGACCCTCCTCTTGATGCTCATCGGTTTATTCGCCCTGATTTTCATTAATGTTCCAATTGCCGTTGCCCTGGCGGTGGTGGCGGTGGTGGCCATGATTTTAACCCAGGGTGTGGATATATTGCCCAATGTGGCCCTGGTGATGTTTGATGGTGCGACCAAATTTCCCCTGCTGGCGATTCCCCTGTTCATTTTCGCCGGGGCCATCATGAACACCTCCGGGATTTCCAAACGGCTGATCGCCTTTGCATCGGCCTTGTTCGGCTTTATCAAGGGCGGTCTGGCCATGGTCAATGTAGCGGCCTCGATGTTTTTTGCCGAAATGTCCGGCTCGGCGGTGGCCGACGTGGCCGCGCTGGGCTCTATCCTTATTCCGGCCATGAAGAAAAGGGGATATCCGCGAGGTTTTGCGGCGGCGGTGACGTCTTCTTCGGCGACGATTGCCATTATCATCCCGCCTTCGATTCCCATGATCCTTTATGCGGTCATGTCGGACAGCTCCGTGGTTCAGCTCTTTGTGGCCGGCATCGTACCCGGGGTCCTGGGCGGAACCCTCATGATGGGTGTCTGTTATTGGTTTGCCCGGCGCTATAACTACCCGGTTGAAGAAACGTTTCAACTCGCACGCTTGTGGTTCACCTTCAAGGAGGCTTCCTGGGCTTTTTTGCTGCCGCTGATTATTTTAGGTGGCATCTTCGGCGGTGTCGTTACCGCCACCGAGGGGGCCGGACTGGCGGTGGCCGCCGCCCTTTTTATCGGCGGCGTCATTTACCGCGAGCTCAATTGGCGGCACCTGCGCACCGCGATCATCGATGGCGGCATATCGACGGCGGTCGTCATGCTGCTGGTGGCATCATCGGCGCTGGTGGGCAACTACCTCACCGAACAGCAGGTGCCCCAGCAATTGGCCCAGGCCATCATGAGCTGGACGAACAACCGCTATCTCGTCCTGGCCCTGCTGAATGTATTTTTTCTGGTGGTTGGATTGTTTCTGCACTCGGCCGCCGCCATTATCCTGGTGGTTCCGATCGTCATGCCGCTGGTTTATGCGGTGGGCATCGACCCGGTTCATTTCGGGCTGATCGTGACCCTCAACCTGGGTATCGGCCAGCAAACCCCGCCGGTGGCCAGTGTGCTGATCACCGCCTGCTCGGTGGCCAAAGCGGACATCTGGGAAGTCAGTCGGGTCAACGTCTTTTTTGTGGCGGTTATCGTGGTGGTGCTCCTGTTGATCACCTATGTCCCCGACATACCGATGTCACTCGTCAGGCTGTTTTATGGATAAGTGTCAAAATTCCAAGCACCAAAAGGCAAATTTCAAACAAATCCCAATGACCTGAATTCAAAATCCCAAACAAAGGTAACGATAGTCGCAAATAACCAAGACCTCATTTATGGCTGACAGGGATTTGCGAAACGATGTTATGTGATTGAGTGGGATGTTTTGAAAATTGAATATTGAGATTTGAGATTTATTTGTATTTTGGTGCTTGAGATTTGTGATTTTTTAAACCCCAACGTTGCAAAAGCCGGAGGGCTTCAAAGGCAAGGCGTCTGAGGGGTAAATTAACCATATGCCATGGCTCTGAACCTTGAACCTAAAAACCTTGAACCCTGCTTGCCCTGCGACTTGTCCCGTCGTAGCTCGGAGAGCGAAGTCGGAAGCCTGGAGGGCGAAGAAGGGAACCTCATAACGGTTACAAATGGATTTGTCCCAACTCAACATCAGCGGTGGCTGGCACAACGACGCGGCAACCCTGGAAAAATTCAGCCGCGACATGAGCGCCTACCGGATTTTACCGGCCCTGGTCGTGGAACCTGAAAATGAAGAAGATGTTTTCAAAACCGTCACGTTTGCCCGCAACGAAGGACTTAGTATCGTGTCCCGCTCCGGCGGCAGCGATCTTTCCGGGGCCTCCATCGGGCCGGGCATCATTTTAAATTTTAAAAAGCACCTCAACCGGTTGACAGTGCTGGGCGAAGACACGGTTGTAGAGCCGGGGATGATTCTGGCAAACCTGGTTAATCAGTTAAATGATCACAACCTCATGCTGCCGGCCATCCCGTCGAGCAGCGCTGTGTGCGCTCTGGGCGGCAATGTCGGTACCCGTGCCACCGGTCCGAAGACTGCCAAATACGGGACCCTCGATGATTTTGTGACGTCATTGAGATTCATTACGGCCCGGGGCGAGGTGGTCGATACAACCCAGGCTCTGCCCGATTATTTGGCGACGGGATTACGTCAAATCCAGCAAAAATATCTGGCCGACGAAACCAGTCGTGAGATTGTGGCCGGTAGGCCCTATATTGCCGGCGGATACAATCTAAACGCCTTTGATCGATACACCGCTATGGGCGAATTGGCCGCCCATCTGCTGGTCGGAAGCATCGGTACCCTGGGGATTGTCACCGAGATACGGCTGAAGTTGATGAAGCAGCGGCCGTCAAAAGGAACACTGGTGGCTCATTTCAGGAACTATGATGAGTTTACCGAAGCCTCGCTGCGCATCAAAGAGCTGGATCCGGCCGCGCTCGAATACTCGGATGCGTCCTGCTGCCGGCTTGTCAACGGCAAAATCCTCAACCTGGAGGATCCGGACATTGCCGCCACTTTGGTGGCCGAGTTTGACGACTCAAGCGATAAAGTTCAGACGGGCCGGGAAATAATCAAAGCTTATGATATCTCGCGCCTCTGGGAATTTAAAGCCGGAAGCCCGGAGGAATCGAGTTTATGGCAGGACCGCCGTCGGATTCTGCCATCCCTTTTGAAATATTGTCGCCAGAACAATCTGCTGCTTTTGCCCATAATCGATGATATCGCGATCCATGTCAAAGATTTCGGACCGGTGATTCAGGATCTCACAGAATTGATGCGGCGATTGAATGTTGAGATATCATTTTACGGGCATGCGGGGTTTGGCAGTATTCACGCCCGGCCGTACTTCGATCCGGCCGGTAAAAATCTGAAGGAACAAATCGAAACGGTTTCACAGGAATCATTTAATATCCTGCAAAAATACCGCGGTACGCTGGTGGGAGAGCACAACGCCGGCCGTTCCCGCTCGGTCTACCTCGCACAGGAACTGGGCCCCGCCTTTGAATACCTGCGCGAAATAAAAAACTTATTTGATCCCGATGATCTGTTGAACCCGGGCACCCTGTTCGCCACCGAACCCATCAGCACCCATATGGACTTTACCGTCCGATAAAGCGTATATTTCAGCAGCGCTCCTAATCTTTCATTAAAGCAGAGTTAGTCAACAACGGCCCCAAAGTTTCTTGAACTCATAAATCAGCAATGAAACAACGTCGCGGTTAGCCCTACTTATTTCATCGGGGCGGCGAACTATTTCGTCCCATCTTTTCGACTTACCAATTCCCTTTACGCCTTTATCATCATTTAGAACCTTGCCTGCCCTGCGTAGCCTGAAAGGCGAAGCAGGGAACCCTCAATCCTGAACCTGCTTTTATCATTTACATCCCCAAACTCACTCTGTATACTAAAAATCAATTAATTCCGCTCTTTAAACCCTTAAGGGAGGATAAACATGGCTTGTCTGGAAAAATACCCTGCTCTCATTATGAGATGTGGGGTTTTTTATTTTCCGAGTTCAATATTTTCCCGGATATTATGACTGCTATTGTATTCATTAAAAAGTTATTCCTACAATTGGGTTTTCATTGTTGTGATTGCGTTTTATTTCGGCATGTTAGATTAAAATTGGTTAATCCAAGATCGAGGATACACCGGATTGAGGGCGACCAGGCTGAAGCTTGAGGGTGTTAAAGATCAAGTGGGCTCTTGGCCTCTTTGATGGTCGTGCTTTTAATAGTATGCGTATAAATCATGGTGGTTCTGACGTCACTGTGACCCAAAAGCTGCTGAATGGTGCGGATGTCGTAGTTGGCTTGTAACAGATGGCTGGCAAAACTGTGGCGAAACGTATGGGCCGATGCGCGCTTTGGTATTTTAGCTGTATTGACGGCCCGCTTGATTGCTTTTTGGACATGGGTTTTATGCAGATAATAGCGTCTGTATTCATTTTTGTCCGCAACGAATGTCAGTGTTTTTGCCGGAAAAAACCATTGCCAGACGAGTTCCCTGGCAGCATTTTTATATTTTTTCTCAATTCTGTTTGGAAGAAAAGCGCCGGCATACCCTGATTTTAGATCTTCCTGATGCAGGTTGATC
>CACVKW010001083.1 GCA_902749685.1 Olavius sp. associated proteobacterium Delta 1
ATTAACAACCACCCTACATATAAGGAGGATTTTTTTCAATGACTCGTATTATTACTCACTTTATGACTCATTCTAAACCCGTTTTTGGACAAGAGTGATG
>CACVKW010001084.1 GCA_902749685.1 Olavius sp. associated proteobacterium Delta 1
CAGGCGTGCCGTCGGTGTAATAGGTATGGATCAGATTGTCGTTGGCATCGTAACTATAAAAGGTCCAGATGCCGCGGCCATCGATCCGGCGTTCTAGGCGGCCTGCGGCATCATAGCGGTATGCGAGGCTGCGGCCATCGGCCCAGATGCGCCTGGTCATCCGGTTGTCAAGATCATACTCAAAACGGGTCTGATTTTTGTTGGGGTTGGTGAAGGTGATCAGGTTGCCGTTGGGGTCGTATTCAAAAAGCTGCTGCCCGCCTTCGGGGTTGATGGTTTTCACCAGACGCTCCAGGGCGTCGTATTCGTAATAGGTCACCCGGCCGGCACGATCGGTGACACTGTCGATTAAGCGGGGACAGCAGCTTGAATAGGTATACTGGACCCAACGGCCGTCGGCATGGGCTTGTGCGGTTACCTGGTTCAGGTTGTTGTAGGTGTAGGTGGTGGTCAAACCGGCAGCGTCGGTTAAGGTCTGCAGCCGGCCCACGGCGTCATAGGTATATTGTGCCACGGTCTGGCCGGCGCGGGTCACCTGCTGCAACCGGAAGGCGCCGGCATGGCCGGCGGCATAATACGCGGCATCCGTGGCAATGCTGTGATCATCGTGCACCTGGGTCATTGAGGTCATGAGCCCGTTGCTGTCATAGACCATATCGGTCTGCTTGCCGACACGGTCCACGGTTTGGGTGACTTCGTGAAAGGCATTGTAGGTCATATAGACCGACCCCAACCCCTCGATGCGTGATTCCAACAGATCCACGTTATTGGCATCGTAGATATGGGTGGTGGCCGCCCCGATCTCCGGTGTGATGGTGGTCACCCGGCCCATGGGGTTGTACGTATAGGTGGTGGTGCTGCCGAAGCTGTCCGACACGCTGAGGACTTGGCCGGTATCAAAATCATGCACACGGGCGACCTGGCGCCCTTCGGGATAAAGCACGCTGCCGATCGCCTCGCGGACCCCTTTGGCCGTGTCTTCGTAGTAGTACAGGGTCTTGGCCACCGAGGCGGCACTGTTGTTGACGTCGGCATCGACGTATTCGACATAGGCCCTGGGGCTGACATACCAGCCGTAACCGACCAGGCCGTTGTAATAGTACTCTTCTTTGTTGCCCAACGGGTCGCTGATGGTCACCCGGCGATGGGCCCCCAGGTTGGCCCCGGGCGGCGGATAGGTAGCGGAATTGGGGTCCCCGCCGCCTTCGATGGCAAAGGTGGTCAGCCCCCGTTCTTTTTCGATGCCGGTCAGATTGGCGTTGGCATCGTATGTAAAGACCGCCCATACGCCGCCCATGTCGGTCACCCGGGTCAGATCGTCGCCGCTGTATTCAAAATCCGCCTGGCGGCCAAAGGGATCGACAACTTGGGTCACTTTGCCGTCGGTATAGCTCAAGGTGGTGGTCCGGCCCAGGGCGTCCTGAATGCCGGTCAGTTGCCCGGCGCTGTCATAACCGATGACCAGCCCCTGTCCGCGCGGGTTGCTCAGTTGCACCAAATAAGGGGTGGTCAGTCCGGATCCGGCGGGAATTTGAAACCGATAGACCGTATCCCGGGGGGTGCGCATCTCAAAATGGTTGTCACCGATCTTGACCAGGCGGTTGAAGGTCTCGTACGCCGGGGTGTATCCGCCGCTGCCGTCCGGGGCAAACTGCTGCTGCTTGCCGTCGCCCAGCACCACGGTAACCACGCCTGTGCTGGTATCTTCAATCAGAGATGCGCTGTAGATAAACCGCCACTTGCGGCCAAAAGGTGCATTGGC
>CACVKW010001085.1 GCA_902749685.1 Olavius sp. associated proteobacterium Delta 1
GAATTATAAGCAAAGAAAATACATTCCTTTATAAAAACCAGAAAAGTAGATCCAGGGTGTTCACAACATAACTAAAACTGGCACCGCAACTGCTATGAAAACCAACATATCAACCGGCTGAAATCCTTGAGATACTCAAAATATATCACTTGGTAAACAGGGTGATCTTAGAAAAGGGATCACCCTGAATCATTTTAAGTGACTTCATAAAGTGCCTGTCTCTATTCTTTTGAATATGAATCTGACTGTTGTCCCGACCAAAATCTGACCATTTCAAACCAAGCAGTTCCCCTTGTCTGGCTCCGGTTGCCTATCCCGGGATGTAAGTTACTGATTTCCCGTACACAGGTTACTATTCGTTTTCATAGATCGTTGCTCTGTGTGCCTCTCAGGCCGCCAGTATTGCCGGTTTCCCTCTTTTTATTGGAATACACGTGGTAAACACGGCCTTTCTTGTCTCTGCCGCCTTTCAGAAGCCAGTAACCAAAACGCCTGAAGACTGATGCAAGCTTTTGATTTAGTTCTGTCGTAGTTTTGACCGTTTCGCCCTGGTCGTATCGGTATATTATGGTGATTCGCATTTCTGACTATTTTTATTTGATGGTCATTTGACGGTTATTTGATTTAGCCTTGCCTCCCCCCTTCATTAATAAAGAAACACCCTGTAAGACACCCCCAACACGCTGTCTACGACACTCTGAGGCCTGTTTGTGTGCCTGTTTGTTTGCCCTCCTTTCCCAAATAAAAATCCCCAGGCTCCCCGGTCACAGGACAGTAATCGCCCGCATCTCGCGAATACGGTACCTGAGGGTATTCGTTTGATTGAGTTTTCATTGTCCGGTGGTTGGGGGTTTGACAAATTATAAAAATTGTATAACACTTAGATAACATAGTGATATACACATTGCAATAAAAAATTTACAATCAATATCTATTTTGATAAGAAAGGAATATGGCAAAAGTTATGACGATGATAAGAATGGATGAATCGGTAAAGAAGGAGCTGAAAAAGCTAGCAGAGGCTGAAAATCGAAGCCTTTCTAATTTTATACTCAATGCCACACTTGGATATGTCAAAGATCACTACGATAAAGAAATAAAGTTAAAGAATTCTAAATAATAACCGTTCAACCACAACGGGAGGCATATATCCTGAAATAAACCCCATTTTTCATTGAGAATGGGGTTTTTTATTGAACGAATTGTGGGATTACCAATCCATGCTGGTAATCGCGGTTCTGCTTTCATTATTTGCGATAAGGCGCATTTGGAGGGAGTTAGAATCTCTCGACACGGTCAAAGCAGTGTACCTGGATCAGACACGCCAAGGATATGATCACAGCAAGTCCTGGTTTAGATTTGAAACGATCGGTTATCTCACGCTTCTTACATTCCTGTCTTTTGCTCATTTAGTGATACTAATATTGGCACGTAATTATTCATCTTGGTACACCTTTTTTAAATTTGGCATCACCTTCTAACTTCATTATAAAATCGGCTGCCAATCTCTTCAAGCGGACCGCCAAAACTCGGCTGAAGAGTAAGCTAAGACTCCTGATTTCTCCAGCAAAAACCAATTATCTTAAGCCCTGGTTTTTACAGATACTGTAAACGTATGCCCACAAGCAATAAATCGTGATTGCTGCGATAAAAATCATCATTCAGGCGTGCAAACGCATTGGAATACTCAAATTATATCCCAACCGACCTGGGCGATTCCGGCAAACAAGATTCGCTCTTTTTATTTTCCAAACTCTGCTTTTTCATATTTCAATTTGACACCGGATTCCCCGATAAAATACGGTGCGTGTATCCAGAATGTACCTGCATAAATTGGATAAAAACTGATAGTTGTTTGTCTGGCAAGGCAGCACCACCCCTGCATCCCTATGCACCCGCTTTTTGAATCAATACAATGTAGTACTTCTTAGTATATTCTTGACAATGATAACAACCTTAGGTAACTATTTAGAAAAATTTTGAACAAACGTCTCGTTTTGTCTGGAATCGGAACGTTGCACCAGATCTCTTTTTAAACACTGGCCTCATTCATCACCTCATTCTGAACTTATTCTCACCCTGATCCTGATTCATATAGCTGGCAACGCTTTAATTTATAATTTTTTTATTGTTCTGAAATAGAACTGGTTTCCCTCAAAACTTAACCAAATAATCGGGTAAAGATACCGTGGAGAAACCTCTCAAATACTGCTCACTAAGCTCCTGATTAGACTTCAAATCAGGAGCATGAAACAAAGGTACAAAACTTGTCTAATTCGCTTTCATAGCTGTAAACAAATCATTAAAAGAGCTTCTATCTGCTGCCGAAACAAACAGAATTTAAACTGGAGGTGTGTCATGATTAAGCGTTTGACCATAATAATAGCCTTGGTACTGGTTTTGGCAGTGCCAAACATATCGACAGCCTTTGGGAATTACTTTGGGAAATCCCTGTGTGACTTTCCTTTCGGAGATTATGGGGCGTTTTCGGTTTATTTTGATCAACGAATATATCATCCAGATTACTATACTGGGTCATACCCAAACGGAGGCATCAAATTTGAACTGTGGCTCGGCCTTTTCGATACCGTCGAGGCTCGCGATGAACTAGTTAACCAAATATACTGGGTCCGGTACACTAACAAATCTACCGGATCGACCTATATAGCGAAAACCGCTGACAAATATATGTATCGCGGCAGTTTTACCGGTGAATATAGTATCTGGTATGGTAGCATTAACACATCGCTCGGTGATTGGGTCGTTACCGTTGTAACCAGAACTGGTAGGTATAAGGGAACATTCACAATCACCCGGGATATGGTCGAACAAGTTCCGCCGAAAGCAGTTGAACCTTTTGTAATGGAGGTTCCACCAGATTTGATTAGAGTAAAAGCAGAGCACACAAATGGCGAAGTATATCGTGCTCGCATTTTTGATAATGAAGGAAATATCGTCGACCAAGAAGATTGGAGACCGGGGGAGGAATGTAATGATCCTGCTCTATCGTGCACTATGGCGTTTGAGTTCCCAGCAACAGGTGAAAGTTTCCGTATTGAAACCCGAATAGGGAATCAAGCTTGGCCGTTAATGATTCCGGATGAATATTGCGTTGCATACGGAATGACTCCAGGGGCGGGAGCACGATCATTAATATGGTTGAAACTCGAGCCTTTACCGCCTCCGCCATAATAAATTTGTTTTTCCCCTTTGGAGTAAATTTAGCTTTGGCTGCAATTGCTCGTCAGTCTAAATTTATGAAAGGCGTGGACTGTAAATTTTCATCCACGCCTTTTTTATGGTTATTGAATTTATAAAAATTATCATTGCTGTCCAAAATAAATTGAAAATCAAATACTGCCTTTAATAATAACAGGCAGTTATAAACGCGAAATTGGTGATTTCGAAATCAGGTTA
>CACVKW010001086.1 GCA_902749685.1 Olavius sp. associated proteobacterium Delta 1
CAACCTGATTTCTAAATCACTAATTTCCCGTTTATAACTGCCTGTTTTTATTAAAGGCAGTATTTGATTTTCAAATTATTTTGGACAGCAATGGAAAAATAAGTAAAAAAAATTAAGCGACATGCTGGTAGTAAAGCTGCTGATGAGCAGTTGCAAAATCAAGCCCAGCAAGTAACCAGTTTAACTGTTTTCGATTGATCGTCAACACTTGCTCGGGTAGTTTAGGCCATTTGAAGCGATGCTCTTCCAGCCGCTTATGCCACAAACAAAATCCGTTTTCATCCCAGTACAAGATCTTGATGATGTTTTGGCGCCGGTTGCAAATCACAAATAAATCGCCGGAAAACGGATTGAGTCCCATGGCCTGTTCAACCAACATCGACAGCCCGTTGATCGCCTTGCGTAAGTCGGTGCTACCTAGGGCCAAATACACGCGTACTGAATTTTCCGGAATCATGTCAACCTCCTGCGCCCCCAGTTAATAATTTGGGCGCCACCGCAGGGTGAGCCCGCCCCCGCGGGGGCGGGCTCACCCTGCGGTGATCGCTGCGGACTGCAGGTGACAACTATCCTGACACAGGGGGGCTTGTTGTGGACGTGTTTGATAAAGACAGCCAACCCACCCTGATGGAATTGAGTGAGTTGTTTACCCAGACGCGTCAGCAGTTTTTAGGTGCTTGTCTTCAAAGGTTGATTGAGCAAAAGTACTCCTATTTACTGGCGCAAGAGTACAGCCCTTGTCCCAAGTGCGGTAAATCATGTAAAAGCCGACGTTACAGTTCAAAACAGATGGTTACCATGCAAGGTAATAGTAAGCTGGATCGGCCGTGGTTTTATTGTACGGATTGTTCGTTGGGCTTTTGCCCCTTAGACGAGGTGCTTGAGATCAGCCGTAAGCAGCATCAATTTGATATCCAGAAAAAAGCGGTTAATCTGTCGGCCGATGTTACCTTTGCCCGCGCAAGCGACATATTTAAGGAATTGAGCGGTCAGCATCTAAGCGATCACTTTATGCATGCAACCTTTGACGCAGTTGGGGCCCAAGCGCGTCAGGAAGATATTATACCCAGTACAGAGCAGATTGAAAAAAAGATTGAGCAGGCATCCACCGGTCAGTGGCGTCCGATTCTCGTCGTAGCTTCGGATGGAGCAAACTTGCCGACTCGGCCTAAAGCCAAACGTAATGAGAAAAGAGGCAAGGGCCAGTGGCAAGAAGCCAAAGGCTTTCGCATATACGTGCTGGCTGATGAGCGCATCATTCACATCGCAAGTTGGCATCAGATTCAAAATGAAGCGCAGTTTGGACAAGATTTAGCTTTGGCCGCTTCACGTGTAGATCAAGAATCGGTTCGTATTGCTCTTTTGGGTGATGGTGCCGGATGGCTATGGAAACATATGACAGCTTGTTTTCCCAAAGGCCGAGAGGTTCTCGACTATTACCACTGTGCCGAGCATATCTATAAAGCAGCCAAGGCGCAGTATGGCGAAAAATCAGAAAAGGCTTTACATTGGGTGGAAAATACCATCTGCCGCCTGTTTTATGCTGAAGTTAGCAATGTCATCGGGGGCCTTCGCCGAATGGAACCAAAAGATGATATTGCCAAGGAAGAAATCCGCAAACTGATTGTATACCTTACCAATAACCGAGAAAGGATTCACTATAAAAGTGATCGCAAAGGCGGCTATCCGATTGGTAGTGGAGGCATTGAATCAGCGAATAAATTTATCTGTCATACTCGTATGAAACGATCAGGCGCATGGTGGGTGGAAGAAACCGGAAACGAAATGCTTCGTATACGATGTGCGATTTATAATGGCACTTATGACAAAGTCTTTGAAAGATATAAACAAGCTAATTTATCCCAAACCACTAATTTTTGTTAACAAACTGGTAATACTCCCCATGGAGGGGATAGATAGTAGCGTTGATCTTCTGGAGGGATACAGTATGAGGTTGGGGGGCGAGAGAGGGCGAAAGGCATATCAAGCGGTCGATACAGTCGTTTCAATAATGCAAATTTTTCAGTCTCTTTATGACCTTAAGGGTGTAACATGGGCAGAGAAATGCCATGTATTTAGAGATCCCTCATCAGGTAGATTTATTTCCAATGTGGAGGGGAATGGGAGAATACTACAAGCGATTGCTACTTTCTTTAATCTAATGGTTCAAAACCAAGACTTAACAAATGAAATCCCACGATTTGAATTAAAGGATGAATTATTTGAAGAATTCCATAATATCAAACTCTCACAAAAAACGTTAATCAATTATGGTTTTTTACTGAACGACCCCGGTTCCATACTAAATTGAACCGTAAAATTTATCAAAAATAAATATGACATCTTTATCGATAACTACCAATGAAGGGAGTTTTATTTTTTAGTAACTCAAATACCAACAGTCTAGCTATAGAACCGCTTTTTCTATCTTGACCTGGGTGGCTCCGTTTATATGTTCTACCTAAGCAATTAAGATTTAGCAAATGAGTCTAGCAGCAAAGGAAATTCCGTTATGAAGAGAAGATATCGCATAATTCTTAATATCTGTTTAGTTTCCCTTTTTTTGTTAACGGCCACTCTATTAAACGCAGCTGAGGTGACTGTGTCATACACCTACGACAGTCAAAATAGATTAACATTGGCTACCTATACCACAGAAGCCGAAAACGCCTCCGTATCATATCAATATGATGCGCTGGGCAATATCACTTCTTATTCTGTTTCAGTGGAAAATGATACCGATGGTGATGGGCTTCCCGATGATCTCGAAAACACAATGTGCACAGATCCTTCCGATGCTGATACGGATGATGACGGTATTTCTGATGGTGATGAGCATTATACTTATGGAACTGAACCCTGCGTGCTTGATACGGACGGCGATGGAATACAGGATGGTACGGAACTTGGAATAACCCTGGAAGATGTTGGACCGGATACTGATACAGGAGTAATTAAACCGGATGATGATTTATCGACTGAAACGAATCCCCTTTTGGCAGACACCGATGGAGATGGCCTGTTTGATGGCCTTGAAGATCTGAACCGCAATGGTAAAGTGGAGCTCGGCGAAACTGATCCAGTTATGGCTACTACCATAACTGAAGGAAAATTAACTTTCGAATCCGACAGATCCGGCGATTTTGATGTTTGGGTCACGTCAATTTACGATGACGGTACAACTGGGTCCGCCGTTAATTTGACAGCTGATTTAGTCGGTTTTTCAGGTACGCCCAGGTGGTCTCCCGATGGCAGTAAAATAGCTTTTCGGTCAAGGAGTACAGGAACCGATCAAATTTGGGTTATGGATTCAAAAAGCGCTAATAAAACCCAACTTACAATCATGGACGGGTACTATTGCCGATGGCCTTCCTGGTCGCCGGACGGCAGAAAAATTGCTTTTTACAGACACTATGGAACCTCGACCTGTGCTGCATACCGCACAACTGAAGTTTGCACTATGAATGCTGATGGATCTGAAGTGACCTGTTTTGGGAACTCTGCCGGCCATGGCGAATTTCATCCTTCCTGGTCGCCGGACGGCACAACCTTAATATATGATCGAGATGAAGGCACATGTAGCAATCCAAAAGATCTATGGATGATGAATCCTGTTGGTACCAACAAACGAGCTTTTTATCCGGTTTCCGGTCAAAATGATGATAATTGGTATCAGACTGCGTCTCGCTGGGGGACTCACGGCAAGATATTATTCATGGAAACTGTCACTTCTACAAACCATTGGGAAATAGGAGTAATAAATGATGACGGAACCGGATATTATCGAATCGCCCATCCTAATTCTGATAGTACATCGGGACCCAGCTGGGCATTTGGAAACAAAAAGATTATTTATTCTGCTCCTGATGGGAATGGAATAACCCAGTTGTGGATGGTCAATGACGATGAAACAGATAGATTACAGATTACCGAGGGCACTTCCATGAGCAGATGGGCGGATTTTATTTCGTTGGCGAATAACCCATGTGAAGGCGATATCAATGGAGATGGCGATTCAGATGGGTATGATCTGCTAACATTTTTATCCGATTATATTTTGGAGTTATCGAGCGCAGATTTAAACCAGAATGGACTTGTGGATGAAGCAGACATGGAGCTCTTTTCAAATGGTTTTGGACGAAATAACTGCCCGCTCTGCAAAGGATGTAAACTAGCATTTACCAGAAACAATGAGATTTTTGTCAAATACCTCGACGGCAGTCATAGGGAATACCAAATTTCTGTAACTGGGGATACATACAGGCCGAACTGGTCCCCTGATGGTGAAGAAATTTCTTACTATTCTGATGAAAACGGCAACATTGATATTTTTTTGATTGATAAACATGGAAACAACAAGCGGCAATTAACAGATGATTTAAAAGATGACTATTCCCCTTCAATCTCTCCGGACGGCAACAAAATTGCATATGTACATTCCGAAGATGGAGTAACGTATACATACGATAGAAGACTTATGGTGATGGACTATGACGGCAGCAACAAGCAGGAATTGGTCAACGCCAGGGATCTAAGCTCCGGATATGACATGGTGACCAATGTAATTGGCTGGTCGGAAGACAGCCGGTATATTCTGTTTCATACGTCGGGGCCATCTGCATACAACTACGATATATGGAGAGTGAATGTAAGCGACACCGGCGACGCTGTTCAATTAACCGACAACTCAGGAGATTTGGGAAATTGTCAGGAAAAAAGCGGCAATGATTCTTGGAGAAATGGAGTAATTATCTATTCGAGTTCAAGATATAGTAATTATCGCAACCATGATATTTATTCTATGAACGATGATGGCTCGAACAAACAGAGTATTCTCTTTTCTGATGCATATACCGGCTATCCGAACTGGTCTATCGACGGCAGCAAGGTGTCGTATTTTTCTAAAGAAAGCGGGGAGTATGAAATTTGGATCATGAATCCAGATGTATCTCAACAGGTTCAAATTAAAAATTTCGGCGACGGTGGCGTTGGTCCACCCGATCTATTCTAATATGGTTTGGGAATTGATGTAGGATTATGGCTAACGGAATTCTTTACCAAATATGAGACCTAAATTTAAGCAATAGCAATTATCTATGAAAAATAATCGTAACAAATACTATGGTTTATCGGATTAGTATCCGAGAAAATGAACGTTTACTTTCGTCAGCATTAATTTTTATAGTTCTGATTTTGGGAATAGCGTCCATTATTTTTCTGTTTATTACAGATGGCATGATGGACAAAAGTGGCGACGCTTGCATGAAATGCCAAAAAAAATTCATGGCCACAAACTTCACATTTAACGCGCGCAAAGCCAAAATGTAAATCCCCGCAATCCAAATAGCGCTGGATAACATCCTCTATAACACGAACAATCTCTTTACATTTTTGCGGATTGAGGGCATCGCGATGAGGCGAGCTAAATTGACCTGAATCAATGTCAAAATACTGGCTGGAAACAGCCTCAAATTCATTTGACAGAGCCGCGCGGCAGAGAATTTCCGCACCTATCCGGAGATCTCCACCAACCACTGCATATGCCGCCTTCACCATTTTGCTGCCCAGCATTGATATAGGATTAATATTCTCTGCTATTGAGTTTAAGCATATCTGTAATATTGATGAACTTAAGATACGGGCAAGATTTCAGAAATTGATCATTTGAGCTGGATGTCAATACGATAGGCGGAAGAGCATTGCGAGATGTTTTTGTTGTGTGGGTGCAGTACTCTTCGAAACTGTTTTTTGTTCCAGAATTAGCGGGGCTGCCCTTTTTTGGCAACTGATTGCCAAGATGAACCGACAGGCAGGTCAATCTTTGCGCTTATCCCCGCCTGATTTTGTTGGGGGATACTATCGTAACGGCTAACGATAAACGGCGTCTTGCCGCAGCCAGTGCGATCAATGCACCTCCGAGAAGAACGATAGTTGAAGGGATTGGGACTGCAGCAATATTGTAATTGGTTCCATCGAGTTGAACAATGTAATCCACCCCTTCGATGAGTGTGACGGCTGACTGATTTCCGAGAACCCAGTTCCCCAATAAAACATCGATGTCAAAAGTCCCTACGGTACCAGTAGGTAATGAAGTACTGCCAGTAGCGTCGAAAGCATTAATTGTATCACCAGCGGAAAAATCCAACCATCCGGCAGGGAAATTAGCAGTAAAATTACTAACGTCTGCGCCAACCGGTGCAAGAATATTCCATTGAATAGCAGCAACATTTGACAGCGGACCGATGGCCTCAAGCGAAACCACTGTGGCGGAGTAAGATGGCTGAGGTAGGGAGAAAATTACTCCTGTTATCAGAAATATAATCGCAACCCCAAAGATTGATTTTTTTAACATTTATCGACCTCCCTGATTTTAAAGCGAACATTGACAGAAAAACCGTCCCTACAGAATTTTATTTCTGACACACACATAATCTACAACATTAACCTTACCATCTCGATTGCAGTCGACAGATGGTGAGGGATTCGATGATCCCATGATAACATCCCTTATTGTCGCATAATCTACAGAATTAACATTACCATCTGCATTGGCATCACCATATTCTGCAATGTCAAACGGTGTGGTCACCACATTTATATCATGGAAATTTACGCCTGTGGAATCTGGCGAATCAAGTACCACACCCTCTTCGCCCGGCTGTGCACTCGCATTATATCCAACAAAGTTCCTGTAACTATCCGTGCCGTCACCCACGGCATAGGTCAGAGCCAACGCGGGATTCGGTGGTATGGTGTTTCCCGAAGGGGACCTGAAAGTGACTTTTGCCAGAAAGACTCGGGCCCCGGTTACACCGGCCGTCGGATCTGCCTGGTTAAGCTTGCCGCCGATTACGACGAATCTGCCAGTTCCCGATTCGGCTGTGTTTTCCGGTGCCGGATTGTCTTTGTAAGCGGGATCGTCGCCGAACTCCCAAAGACCGGGATTTGATGTGTAGGGAGGAGTGCTGCCGGATACCGGAAAAATAATATTTTTATCGGCACTGACAAATTCCAATTCTGCAGTGGAATACGTCAACGTGACACCGTAGCTCAATACCCCGCCCTCCGTAAAATTAAGATCCGCGTAAATAAAAATATCAAGTACGTTTTGCGCTTGATCGGTCGTAAAAGCACCTTCTGCATAGACATCAACCTCGGCCGCGAAAACGCCAGTCGAAACGATGGTTGCAACCATAATAACAACGAAACCAGTGAGGGATATATGACAGTGTTTTCTTTTCATTGCCTTCAATCTCCTTTCCGTAAAGGCATCCAGAAAATATCAGCATACTGGATTCCGTTCACACCAAATAGAAAAGCCGGATTACCTCAGCTTTAAAGGCAACCCGGCTATCCCCCTTCTCATTCGACTATCATCTATGAGCGGAAAGATAAAAAGTTGCTTTTCCGGAGCTGATGAATCGAAGATGGTGAAAAGTGTATCAGTCTCAGCTGCAGCCCAACATATTGAGGTGTCAATTAATTGGAACCGATAGCTATCCTGATATCGAAAGCGGGCTTTAATGTCAACAGTGATTTTTCGAGGTGGAATGGAATTTTTAGGCAAATTTGGGCATAGCTCGCCGTTTTGCCTGCGGCTGGATTTTTTTAAAGGTAGGTTTCCGTCTTCGTTCTTTAGGCTTCGCTTTCAGCTACGACCCAACAGGTCGAACTACGCCGCGACAGGTCAATCGGGTAACCTGTCGAGAGCCTCAAGGTCGTGCGATCAGCATCAATTATTTAACCTGTCCGGCGAAGCATCATGAAAGAAATAGCACCCATCCGGCGAAAGATCAGGAGCGAAGCCGGATCATCCGCACCGGGCGAGGAGCACTCATCAAAGATGATGAAGGAGTCGGTAGGCGGGCTGTTGGCTAATCAGGTCTTGAAGATAATCGGCATTTCAAATACCTAATCTTTCAAAAATTGAACGTTTCGAACAAGGGGGAAAAAAATTGACATCTACAGAGGGAGCCTCCCTGGTGTATGCCCTGGACCAACCAAGCCATACCCTAAAATCCCCGGAACATGCAAGTTTTGTGAATAAACTGGAGTTCAGGGGCGAAAAAACCCTGCCGGTGCACAAAGATTTCGTTGAATCCGCATGTATTCATAGAAGAAAATTGATAAATGAAGCACTGGAGAGGGGGAATAGGATAAACACTTATGTTTGTTCTGTTTGTCTGGAAAGATATATGAGAGGGTGGGAAAGACTACTTAACTAGTTGAATTGCCTTCTCATTCTCGATCTTCTCCCCTCTCTTAGCCGCTACCTTGATTGTGGCATCCTCCACAGTGGATTTGCCCGAGTCAGATACGGTGATTTTTTAGGATTCAATCCCCATACCTATGTCCTCTGTACCGATGGCTGTTTCTATGGGGAAGGCATGTTCACGGTTGCACCCAGATTCAACCCAAAACATTTGGGTAATACGGCACGTTGTTGACTGAGTTGACTTGCTGGCCTGCTGCAAAATTTTGGATATGGCAAAGGTTGAACTCCCCACTCGCCGGACAACCCCTGCTGACGCAACACGCTTTCATTCCCTCACAATAGCATGGCGCAGTGTTCCAGAAGAATCAAAGCGCACCTGCCTCTGCTCCATAGGTCTCCATTATTATAAAATCCCGCTGTAAATATTTCTCAGCTTATTCAACTCAGTCCCCCAAGACATGCGCTACCGGCTTCAAGCTCAGGGGAATGACTTGGAAAAAGTGACGATTCGAGTACCATCTGAGTTGGAGTGAAAAGATGGAGTCGGGGCTTGAATAGTGAATAACATGCAACGATTTTATAAAAATTGGCAGAGGTAAGGGCTATTGAAGGGTTTTACTTTCAATAGCCTTTTCTTTTTTACCTTTTTAAATTGATCCAATCCTTATTCCGGGTGGTGGGTGGGATAAGAATAAAAATAAGCTCCGCCACTTCCCTTAGTAGCTGAGTTTGGCCTGGCATGATAAGTGACTGTTTACATAACGGCGATTTTATCGGACGGCATTTTTTACCCCCCTGCCGGAGGCTTTTTAAAAAGGCAAAAAATTCTGTACGATAAAATCACTTATGTAAAACTGCAGTTTATCATGCCAGGCGCAAACGGTTAAGATCGACAAGCGGCGGTTCCTTATTCATTTGGCGGGCGGGCGGGGTTATTAAATCAGACCGGTCGAAGATCCCGTCTTTAGCGGGGCTGCAGGTGCCCCGCTAAAGACGGGAGGTCGCCTCGATCTAATAAAGACAATGTGCGACTCAGGCAGCGCAAGACCTGTTCTTCAAGATCTTATCTTAAGCGGCAGCGGACATTTTTTTTGTTCGGTCTTCAACGGCTTGGATAATTTCTTGAATCGAATCCACCTCTGTTTCATCAAAATACACTTCACCGCATTGCTGACACACCCAGGCTGGTACGGCCTCCAGCGTCAGGTGGTAGCCTTTACGGTCAATGTGAAAGGGTGCAGTTTCCTTGTTCATGTGTCCTTGGCAGTGCATGCACTTCATTGCTTTTTCCTTTTTCGGTAGTTGTCCTCCCATTCCTGGTCATTGGGCAAATAGGCGGTGATAATTACCAAATAATCATCTTTGGGCGCACATACGATGTGCAGGGGACGCTTGGTCACAAATGCCAGCATTAGGCAGCTATGTCCCCTGCATCATCGAGATAATCCTCAATAACCTCTCCGTTTGCGATAACCGCCCGAACGTCGGTAGTGCTGATCATTCTGTCTGGTTGTGCCATCTGCCTGACCGCGTGCGCCAGGAATAGTATTCTTTTTGCCGCGCTTTGACGTACACACGTTACAATATCAATCGATTCGGCCATAATGATGCTCAGTTTGCAGCGGTCTGTTTTTGGGTCGCTGAAGCCAGGCGTTGGAAGCGGTTTTTGATGATAAAGGTATTGAGCACTGCTTTTATCGTGTCTCTGTCTTCGGGCGGCAGCTGATCAATCTCTTGAACTACCTGCATTAGCTCACGATCAGCGATCGGCGCAATCGTTTTTTCTTCGCGACCATCAAAGGCAATGTAATCCAGCGAAACGTTAAAAAACTCAGCCATGCGGATAAGCAGCTCAACAGAGGGGGCATGTATACTGCGCTCATAACCGGAAATCTGTTTTTGATGGACATTGAGCTTTTTAGACAGCTGGGCTTGCGACCATCCCCGTTGCTGACGTAGTTGTCTGATCCGCTCTCCTAAGGACCTGATAACTCCTTAATAATCAAATTTTCAGGTAACTTTATGCATAAAACTTCCCTAGTGTGCCTTTATTTTGACGGCAGATCAAGTTTTTTGTGTTGACAAATGGAAACACACTAGAGAAATACGTTGTTGACTGAGTTGACTTACTGGCTGGCCTGCTGCAAAATTTTGGATATGGCAGAGGTTGAACTCCCCACTCGCCGGACAACCTCTGCTGACGCA
>CACVKW010001087.1 GCA_902749685.1 Olavius sp. associated proteobacterium Delta 1
AAGGCATAACCTGATTTCGAAATCACCAATTTCGCGTTTATAACTGCCTGTTATTATTAAAGGCAGTATTTGATTTTCAATTTATTTTGGACAGCAATGT
>CACVKW010001088.1 GCA_902749685.1 Olavius sp. associated proteobacterium Delta 1
CAATGCGGGTATCGGCCGTTAAGATACCATTATCATACTTTTTGATCTGACTCAAAAAGTTATTCGCTCCGTAGACAAACTCGGTTCGGTGGAGGCTGCTGCCGCCATCGGCATAGGCCACGGATGTCATGCGGTTTTCAGCATCGTAAGCGGCCTCAAAGGCGTAGCCTTCAGGTGTGTAGCCACCGGTTAGATTACCGGCCTCATCATAGACAAAGCCACCCAGGGCGCCGGCATTGATCAGCTGATCCAACGCATTGTATTCGTAAGTTGTCAGCTGGTCAGTTGAGTAGGTTATATCCGGACCGTCAGTCAACGTCTCCGCAGAGCGTTGATCGGGGTG
>CACVKW010001089.1 GCA_902749685.1 Olavius sp. associated proteobacterium Delta 1
ATTCAAGTGAATATAGCGCACCAGTTCCAATAGGTACAGATCTTCCTGGCACAAAATAGACTTGTATCGATTCTGAAACAAGTGACCATGGCGACGATGGCGTCGGTTGAAACTCACGGCATATCCGGTCAAGAGCCTTCGCATTATCGACGCGATCGGGGCGACTCCTGTCCTCAATAATAGGTGAAGGTGATTTGTCATA
>CACVKW010001090.1 GCA_902749685.1 Olavius sp. associated proteobacterium Delta 1
GATGTTCAGTTTTTTCGATATCGAGACCGCGCTCATCCCTAGTTCTCGCGTCCCCCAATAACATAGCACGCTCCGAGCCTGTACCATTCTTCGTTGCTTGCCGCCAGTCAACAACTCGTTGAAACTAAGACCGAATAAACCGAGCACTCGATCCACCAACCAGTTAAA
>CACVKW010001091.1 GCA_902749685.1 Olavius sp. associated proteobacterium Delta 1
GCCTAACCAACAAACCCCGCAGTTAGCGCAATTTGCCTTTTATTAACGGGCATTTCATGATGAAGCATGATTCAGCAGAGGTGCAAACATGCTTCATCGCC
>CACVKW010001092.1 GCA_902749685.1 Olavius sp. associated proteobacterium Delta 1
AAGGTACAACCTGATTTCTAAATCACTAATTTCCCGTTTATAACTGCCTGTTTTTATTAAAGGCAGTATTTGATTTTCAAATTATTTTGGACAGCAATGT
>CACVKW010001093.1 GCA_902749685.1 Olavius sp. associated proteobacterium Delta 1
ACTCATTTCATATGGCCCTTGCGGGTGATATATTAAAAATCAAACCCATTCCTTAAAACCAATACCCAGTACCAGATACCGAGTACCCACCAATTGAGTTTCACTCAA
>CACVKW010001094.1 GCA_902749685.1 Olavius sp. associated proteobacterium Delta 1
TCCCTCTGTGCCAATGAAGGTGAGACACTTACCCCTTGAAAAATTAGTGTAGGGCGGGTAGGAGTATCACCTATGGAAATAACAAAAAAAGAACCAAGAA
>CACVKW010001095.1 GCA_902749685.1 Olavius sp. associated proteobacterium Delta 1
GCTGCTGCTGTCCACATCACTGCGGCAGTAGATACCGTCGCTGCCGTTGGCAATCTCATTGTCACTTATGGTCACCGTCATCGGACCCCTGTAAGCGTAGCAATAAATCCCGGTGCCGCTGGCCAGGATCCTGTTGTTGCTCACCGTAAAATAGGTGCGCACATCATAACCGGTCCAAGCGTAAAGATAGATGCCATAATTTTGATTGGCCTCGATCAGATTACCGTCGATCACTAAATCGATATTGGTTTTGAAATAGCCGTATACATAAAGACCATAACCGCCGTTGTTGCTGATGGTGTTGCCGTTGACATGGCCGCCGAGCAGCGTATTGGCTTCGGCATAGCTGTAAAAGCCCCGGCCGCCGTTGTGGGTCATGGCGGTTCCGTCCAGCGCCAGCATAACGGTTGAACCGCCGATTGCATTGATATTAATGCCGTCAGCGGCATTATTGCGAAATTCGGATTGGTCGATCACAACATCGGCGTTACCACTGGTGCGCGTCACTGTCAGTCCGTTATTTGCGAAGAAAACCCGGCAATAGCGCATGTTTAATATCAGACCCGCAGTGGACCCGGTAACCTGAATGCCGGTCCAGTCTCCGGGGGCTGAAAATGTTGTATTCCCATCGCCATTGGTGTCCCCGCCATACCGGTCATCGGTGACGGAAGTGAAGATGATCGGCTGGCCCGCTGTGCCCTGGGCTGCCAGGTTACCGTTGACCACAAGACCGGCACCGTTTTCAAATTTAAGGATGGTGCCGGGCTCGATGGTCAGTGTCGCACCGGTTGCTACGGTTGCATTGTTGGTCACTGAATACGGGCCGTCTGCTGCGGTCAAGGTTGTATCCTGGCTGAAAGTCCGGTCGGTAAGCACGGTTGCCGAATGGTCCGAGGTCGTTACGGACCAGATCGGGCTGTCGGTACTGGTGCCGCCGAGGTTATCGCGGGCCACGATGCGCCAGTAGTAAACCGTACCGGGTAAAAGGGTACCCAAAGGGTAAGACAGCCCGGTTTGGTTGCCGGCGACTAGAGGCGGTGTCGCCGAGGTGCCGAAGTATATGTCGTAATCGACAATGGTGTCGCCGGCATCCGGATCGGTGGCGGCTTGCCAGGTAAGGTAAACGTTATCCGGTACGACAGTGCTGTTGATATGCGGTGTGCTGTATGCGGGCGCATTAGGCGGTGTGTTGACGGTGGTAAACTGCCAGAGTGGACCTTCCACAGCAGCGCCGCGCGAATCGCGCGCAATCACCATCCAGTAGTAGGTCTGTTGACGAGCTAAACGAGCGATATCGACCGAAGTTTCCGTGGTGCGCGTATAAAGGCCCGGTGGATTTACCGTGTCGCAGTACACATCATAGATGACGGCATCGCCAGCGTTGGCATCTCCCCCGCTCCAGCGCAAGCCGACATTAAAGGCGAGGATACCGGTGGCGTTATTCACGGGGATTGGCGAAGACGGCGCATTGGGCGGCGTATTGGCCGGAGATGAGGACAAGACGGTATGACGGCTTAGGCGATTGCCCATCAGATCGTAAAGGTAATCTTCCACCGTGGCATCATCATAAACCGTTCGGACGAGACGCTTCATGTCATCGTAAGAATAATCAACCGTTCCAGCCGCTGCAGTTTGCGCACTGCAGAGCATCTTCAAGACAATCAGAGCAATTAATAAGGTGGTATGGATTACGATCCGTATCGGCATATTGTCCCCCGGGGAGCTGTCAATTTAACAGCATTCGGCAGCACTGTGTCGCATAAGTACGACTGGCAGCGCTTTAATTTGCGACCATAAACTTTAGTGAAAACGCACCCAAATGATCTTCGCTGGTCCGCAAATTGACGGTAATAATATGGGTACCGTTGGTAAGGGCGGTGGTGTCGATGTTTAAAGAAGCCGGTAGTTGCTTTTGAGGTCCCTCAAACAGCAACTCACCGTCGATAAAGAGATATATTTCAAACTGCTCCCGCCTAAGCATTTGAAGATCAACGTCGGGTCCCGCTGAAACCAGCAATGTCGCCAGACCGGCCTTGATTGGACCGGAAGCGGCCCAAGCCGCTTTGATGGTCATGTCTTTGCAGTGTTCCCGCCGGTGCATGGCGTGCAGAAAGATTTGTCCACCATGGGGCGGTTTGATGGGAAAGCGTTTTTCCGTCCGGCTTAAGCCGCGTGTCGGTGCCTCGGAGCCGATCAGAAGGATGGCCTCTGCCGGTACGGAGAAGGCATCGAGCATCAGCGCAAAATCCTTGGATTGCCATACTGCCGTCACTCCGCCGGCGTCCCGGCCATCCCAGGCGACCTGGTATTCACCGGCGGCTTTAGGTTCCCAATGCGTTAAGGTTTTGTAACACGGGCCGCCGTTTTGTTTGCCGGCGCGAATCTGGCAAAGGGCCGGCTGGCTGAGACGATAGGTCACCTTCTGAGTCGCGTAATCGTAAGAAATATCCGCATCCGCAAGCCGCAGGCCCCAGGCCGAGGCGGTCGGATTAAACAGATCACTGCCTTGATGACGGGTTTGCACCTTGATGATCGGCAGGTAGACGCCGGCAGGGCACATTTGCCCGGTGTCATCACGTCCGTCCCAGAATACTTCTTGGCGACCTCGCTTGGCAGCTGCCCGCTGCCGTAAGGTTCGGACAATCCCGCCGTTAAGATTGCAGATGTAAACGTCCGTGCGGCCGTTTTCGGTTTGATGCCATTTAATCTGAACCGATTCGGCTTTGGAAACATCAATTTGAAGCGGTGTAATTTGGACCGAATTCAAAATACGGCCCGCCTGTCCGGGGATGGGCACGGCCAGCAAGGCCATGATGACAAGAAGCGCAGTCCTTAAGCCGCCATTGCAGCGCGAATTGTATTGTGCTTTCATCATTCTCTTTCCGTAGCATTGGTTATTGGGAGAAATAGACGGTATTTTCTAATAAATTCAATTCCATAAAATCCCAATACGGTTTTTTTCGCTACTAAATACGGTATCAATATCCGTAATGTTTAAATGCACGAAAACCGCACGATGCGGATTTCGTGTCTTGCGTTTTACCGGTTTATCAAGGCAACCGCCTGATCATTGTATTTGCGGGCAATACCCTGGGTCATGATTTTGCTGATGCGTCCATCGTTCATGAATGCGATCCGGTTTGCCAGGTACAGGGCCTCATTCCAAGCATGGGTCACGTAAACCGTAGTCATTTTCATATCTTGGATCAGAGTCCGGGTCTCGCGCAGTAGCGTTGAACGCAAATGAGCATCTAAACTGGCCAGCGGCTCATCCATCAACATCACCGCCGGTTCCACAACCAGAGCGCGTGCCATGGCCAGACGCTGTCGTTCACCGCCGGAGAGTTGATGGGGATATGCCGCCGCTTTATCGACCAGTTCAACTTTTTCGAGCATTTGCCTAATTTTACGCTTCTTCAAGGTACGCTCCTTGATTCGGCCATCCATTACAAAATCTAAATGCGCGCCAACTGTCATGTGCGGCCAGAGGGCCAAATCCTGAAAGACCATGCCCACGTTGCGTCGGTGGGGGGCGACCATTCTGCGCGGATTGCTGGCGAACTTACTTTCGATATGAATATAACCTGAATCCGGTCGTTCGAATCCGGCAATCAAACGCAGGGTGGTGGTTTTGCCGCAGCCGGAAGGCCCAAAAAGTGCCAGCGTCGATCCCTTGGCTACTTCCAAAGAGATGTCTTTGAGCGCAAACCCCGGGGATACGCTTTTGGTTATTTTTTCCAGCGTAATCATCATCTACTTTCGCTAGTGTGTGTTTTGGTACGCGTTGCCAGGCGCCATTCAGTTAACGGCAAATCCTTTCCGTCCAATCCGGACGATGAACAAAACGGCAAAAGCAGCCACGGCTAAATTTACCGCAATCAAAACAAGTGAAAGCGCCGCAACCATTTGATTGGCCCCATAGTGCATCAGGTTGTAAATTTTTAACGATATGGTTCCCAGGCCCGGGGGAATCACGAGCAAGGTAACACCAAGTTCACCCATACAAAGAATAAAAGCAATGGTCCATCCTGCTACCAGACCGGGAAGACATAACGGCGCCTCAATTTTCAGTGTCCGCTTCCACCAGCTTCTCTGGTACAACAAGGCCGCTTCGCGCAGCCCGGGCCCGACTTGGCGCATACCGGCGATGACCGCCTGCTGGACAAAGGGAATAAAACGGGCTGCATAGGCAATTATCAAGATTACGGCACTGGTATAAATGAATTGGGTATACGGGCGGTTCCACAAGTAAATCATCCCGATTCCCAAGACCGTGGCCGGGAAGGCTAAAGGTGCAAAAAACAGAACGTCGCGCCAAATACCGACTCGCCTGTTGCCGGCTGGATGCATAGCACCCAAAAGATAGGCCAAAGCCAGCATGACTGAAGCAGCCGTCAACGATAATACGGTTGTTATAACGATCTCATTGCCGGTACTGCGCCAAACAGCAGCAAAAGTGGCCACGGCCCGGGTTTGTAAAATAAGAACCAACAACGGCAGGAATATGGCGGTTGCCGATAATCCGAACATAAAACTGTTCGCCGGATGCTTCAGCCAACCAAGGTCGAGCGCCTTGATACGTGTTCTGCCGCCGTCGATAACGACATAACTGCGCTCCTTCATCCAAAACCGTTGAACAGTCAAGATAACCAGGGCGACCATTATTACCGGCACCGCCAGGGCCGTGGCGGCGGCTTCATTATAAAAAGCGCTGAACTGAGCGAAGATCTCCACCGGATAGGTATGTACACGTAAGAGGGACGGCACGCCGTAATTAAAAAAGGCGAAGATAAAGACAAAGGTCCCACCGGAAAGGATATGGGGTAAGAGCAACGGAAGGGTCACTTTACGCAAGACCTTGGAGACCGGATGATATTGCCGGGCAGCCTCCTCCAGACGTTGATCCATGGAAAGCAGACCGCTATATGTCATAAGGGTGACCAGCGGATGGAGGGCCAGCGCCAGGATTGCGGCCGCCCAGAGGGGCGAATAAATATCCAACAGCGGGTTCGCGCTTTTCAATAGAGCGGATAGCAGGCGGTTTAAAAGACCGGTCTCACCGCAAAGATAGATCCAGGCAATGGCATGTACATGGGGGGGGATGCAAAGGGGCAGCAAATATATACGCCGCCAAAATCGCCGGACAGATAAATTGCTACGCAAAATTAAAAACGCCTGGATAACACCCAATAGCGTTGCGAAAAGCGATGCTGCCAGAGCAATCCCCAGGCTGCGCCCGAGAAGTCCGGTTTGCCGCGGATCGCCAAAAACAGAAATGTAGTGCGCCAATGACAGGCTGCCGTCAGCATAAACGGATCGCACCAGCATGTGTGCCGCCGGAGCTAAGGCGATAAGGCTGAACAGCAATAAGGCACTGATGTTTAAGGTTCGCGGTTGGATGGCCCCCCCCCCTTTTTGGCATCATCTTAAAAACGCTTCCTGAACGAACCGTACGGATGCATCCATGACTTCAGCCACCTTTTCGTAGTCGACAGGCATGGCCTTGATTTGATCGATGGTGACAAAGTTGGTCGGCGTGGGTACATCCTTACGCAGCGGCATCTGGACCGAAGGACAAAAAGCCAGTTTCCGCTCCACCTCTTTGCTTAGCAGATAATCGATCAACCGCTTCGCTTCGACCGGATGGGGGCTGTTTTGAATCAAAGCCACCGTATTGGGAATCAACAGGGTACCGATTCCCTCCTTATCCGGAAAAACCGGCTGGATCGGCATACCGGCCTGAATCCCGACATTGACGTCGTCGGTATCGGTAAAACCAGCTAAAATTGCGCCGGAGCCGGTGCGGTCCTTCACCACCGAATTTCCGTCCAGAATCCGAATCTGATTGGCTTTCAAATCTCTGAAAAATTGTTTGGCTTCGGCCTCGCCCCAATAGGAAAACAGGGCTGCCACGTGCGTAGCGGTGGTGCCAAAAAGCGGATTCGCAATGGCGGCCTTTCCCTTGAAGGCAGGCCGGGTTAAATCGCGTATGCTTTGTGGCTGCGTTGATGTGGATAATCGGTCGGTGTTCACCACCAGTACGCGGGCCCGTGCAGCGAAACCGGTCCAATAGCCTTGTTTATCTTTAAAGATTGCCGGTATTTCTTGGGCTGATGGAGAATGGTAGACCGCCAAGACCCCTTTTTGTTTGAGTATAATCGATTTAATAACTTCATTGTTCCAGAAAACATCGCATTGGGGATGGGCTTTTTCGGCAATCAGCCGGTTGACCAGGCCGGTTGTTTTGGTAGCTTCCAGGTCATAAACCGCTTTTACTTTAATTCCGGTTGTCTTTTCGAATTCCTGAAGAATCGGTTCGGAAAAAATCTGGTCCAAGGCGGTGTATACAATGACCTCAGGGGCGGCTTGGCTGTGAGTGACCCAAATAAAAAGCGCACAAAAACCGATACAACAGGTTATAATTTTCTTCATCTGTTCGAGCAACCGCATTATTTCATCAGTCCTTTACAATGACATCAAAAATTTTTAAGCTCTGCTTTAAGCATTGCACCGGATCGGAATTTTCCCGGATCAGGGCATTGAGTTCCAGGGTTAGCGCATTTGCCAGGGGACCTTTTTTGCCGGACCAATAATTGATCTCGATCTCATGAATGGCTTGCGCTAAAGGATCTAACTTGGAATCGCTGATCTTAAAGTGCTGCATTAATATTTCAAAGGTCGATCGGTTGTGCGTGCGGCAAAAACGCGCGTCCGGTGTATCAAAAGCCGTACCCGCCGTAATGAGTTCGCCATCCGGAAAAAAAATGAATTCGGCTTGAAGATCCACATACCGTTTGATCAGCCAGGCGGACGCCAAGCGATCGATTTCCATTGTCCGGCCGGTGCTGAAAAGATGCGGATTTTCTCCACCGCTGATATTCGATCCGGTTATAAATACCCAAAATACAATGAGTCCAGATATTAGTCTTTTTGCCATCACGGTCTGCATCAATCCGGTATATGCACTACTCTGTCCGTTGAGCTCACGGATCATGGATCACCCTATCCAAAATCGATCTGAAAAGATAACGGTGAAGATAACAGGGTCACGTCTTCTATGCGATGAGAGCTGAACTATTAAATGTTAAATTTATTTACAGCTACAAATTTTATTTGTCAATTATAAAAAATTGAACTGTCAATTGCAGTGAAGTGCCGTAAAATAATGTAAAGAAATTAATCCTCCTCCGGCGGACAAGTGTCTCAGAAGCAAAAAGGAGCGGATCAGAGGGTATCGCCGATATGTCTATGAAGCAGGATCGTTAAACCGACCTGAGAAGGGGCAATCCAAGGTCATTAAGGACCAGGTTCTTGAAAAGGAACGCAGCAAACCATTTGAGCTCGGCCGGAGCGATCGTTTCCTTTATCGTACGCGCTATTTTACGGATTCAGGCATCATTGGCAGCAAAGATTTTGTTTCCGGCCACTATCGCAGATTCAAAGATCTGTTTATGTCTAAAAATGAAAAGATACCAAAACAAGTAAAGGGATTATCCGGAATTTATTCCGTTACACTGAATTACTATAATCATTATGTGCCCCCCTTTTTCATCGTCAAATTTATAGACCTAAAATCCCAAATTTCAAGCACCCAATTACAAATGGTTCGACAAGCTCACCACCCTGAGTCAGGTCGAAGGGTAAATCCCAAAATACAAGATCCAAATTACAAAAATATTCACCATAGTTGGATCGTATTTCAATCCAATCCCAAATCTGTTGGCAATGATGCTGTTGTGCCCAACTTTAGACGGTCATTTGTTTGGCCTGCGACGAACTCCCCTAGACGTGCTCGGGGCCTGAGCTTGTCGAACGGCAGCCGTGTCGCCTTTTGAAATTAGGTCATTGGGATTTGTTTGAGCCCGCCCTGGTGCGACTTGGTCGGTGTATATTGTTATCCGGTTCGGGTTTGGCGGGGGCGTCAATTGATACTTCAGGGGTTAATTCGGTCTGGGCCAGGGATTTGTTTTTTGGAGCTTGAGATTTTAAGGATTTTCATAGCCTTTAGACTTTAAAATAATGGTCAATAACTTGTTTTCATAACGGAGCTCTGATTGGAGTGATATCCTGCTTTACATGCAACACAAACCTTGATAGCTATACGTCATCCAATTTATACTTTTTCGAATATTAGAAAACACGAATCTAAATTAATTCCAAAAAACAATGACTCACAGTCAAGAAAGGTTTGGAACTTTGAATATTGGACTTTGGATATTGTTTGGATTTACGGCGAGCCCAGCCGAGCTGATTTGTTGATTGGAACTTGGCCCGCGACGAGCTCCCCTCGACGTGCTCGGGGCCTGAGCTTGTCGAACGGCAGTCGTGTCGAATTTTCTTGCGATATAAACTTGACTGCAAAAATAAGCACTTCTTAGATATGGGGTGACCATGACAAGCAATACTGATTTACCTATTTTCGACGGCCACAATGATGCCCTGCAAAGCATCTACCTGCATAAAGACGGCACCGCACGGCCCTTTTTTAAGCGCACCGATCAGGGACACACCGATTTGCCGCGTATGCGGCAGGGTGGATACGGCGGCGGATTTTTCGCAATATTTGTTCCATCGGGCAAACCGGATGATGGGTTTCCGGGTGCTGATTCAGAGTCCGGCAAAGCGGCCTACGAATTGCCGCTGCCGCCCGCAATTAAACTGGCCAACGCTTTACCGGTCACCATTAAAGGGGTGGCCAGTTTGTTTCAACTCGAGGCCCAGTCCCAAGGCCAGATCACAGTCATCCGCAATGCTGATGAGTTGATACATTCGCTGAAAAATCAGGTAATCGCGCTGGTAATGCATTTTGAGGGTGCCGAAGCCATCGATCCCGAACTGGATGCCCTGCATGTTTTTTATCAGGCCGGTCTGCGGTCCCTGGGTCTTGCCTGGAGCCGGCCCAATGTTTTCGCCCATGGGGTGCCCTTCAGGTTTCCGCATTCACCTGACACGGGACCGGGTCTGAGTGAAGCCGGCCGGCAACTGGTTAAAACCTGCAACCGTTTGGGGGTCATGATTGACCTGGCCCATATCAACGAAAAGGGTTTCTGGGACACGGCCGGGATTACCGCAGCGCCGTTGGTGGTCACCCACGCCGGGGTTCATGCGCTTTGTCCTTCGACCCGCAATTTAACCGATAAACAGCTGGATGCCGTCGGCGAATCCGGCGGCGTTATTGGCATCAATTTTCATGTCGGCTTTTTGCGCGAAGATGGTCTCCTGAAGGCCGATACACCTATATCAGAAATCAGACGCCACATTGATTATGTTGCCCAACGCATTGGTATCGAGCACGTGGCCCTGGGTTCAGATTTTGACGGGGCCATCATGCCGGCCGAACTCGGTGATGCTGCGGGTATGCCTAACCTGATTAAATGCCTGCGTGATTCGGGTTACGACAATGCCGCGCTGCGCAAGGTGACCCATGAAAATTGGGTTCGGGTGTTGGGCAAGACCTGGAAGTAGGCGGAGAATTGAAAATTGAAGATTGCAAATTGAAAATTTGAGGATGTCGCTTCGCTCAATCATTTTTACAATCGATCTCGCCGCCGGCGGACCTTAAATATGCAATCGCCACAAGAATGTTAAAATAGCCCAATCACATTCCTTTGTATAAAAAGAACAAAAATAATTTTTAAGGATTTAAGATCCGTAAATCGAGCATTTTTGTACGGCCATGGCGGCTTCCTGCAGGGCTTCGGCAAAGGTCGGGTGGCCGTGGATCGTGCGGGCGATATCCTCGGAACCGGCCCCGAACTCTATGGCCAGGACACACTCGGCAATCATGTCGGCGGCCCGGGGGCCGATGATGTGCACCCCCAGGACCCGGTCGGTTTTTTGATGGGCGATGACTTTGACAAAGCCTTCGGTTTCGCCCATGCAGCGCGCGCGCCCGGCACCGGCAAACGGGTAGGTTCCCGTGCAGTAGGGAATCTCACGTTCTTTGACCTGCTCTTCGGTCAGCCCCACACCGGCAACCTCCGGCCAGGTGTAGATTACCGCCGGCAGGGCATCGTAATTGACTTCACCGGGTTTGCCGGCAATACATTCGACGGCGGCGATTCCTTCAGCCGAAGCCTTGTGGGCCAGCATCGGTCCGGGGATCAGATCGCCGATGGCATAAATGGATTCAATGTTGGTGCGATAGGAGGTGTCCACCAGCAGGCGGCCGGTTTCGGGGCTGGTTTGAATCCCCAGGTCTTCGATTCCCAATCCGCGGGTCAGGGAACGTCGCCCGACACTGATTAACAACGGGTTGCAGGATAGGGTTTCATTTCCTTTTTTGGTTTCCAGGTTAACTTTTACGGATTTGCCTGAGACGTTTGCACCGGTCACCCGGGTTTGCATTTTAAACGTCATTCCCTGGCGTTTTAATATTCGCTGCAGTTTGCGTCCAACCTGTCCGTCCAGGGTGGTTGCAACTTGGGCAAGCATTTCAATGACGGTTACCTTGGCGCCGAGGCGCAGCCACACGGATCCCAATTCCAGTCCGATATAACCGCCGCCCACGATGCCCAGATGATCGGGAACGGATTTGAAATTCAAGGCTTCGCGGGACCCGACAATATGCCGGCCGTCGAAAGCCAGATCCGGCAATGGTATCGGTTCGCTGCCGGTGGCTAAAATAATTGCTTTGGCCTGCAGGCTTCTGAGATTTCCCTTCTTCTTGCCGGCGGCATGGCTTTCGACTTCCACCCGGTCCGGACCGGCCAATCTGGCGCTGCCGGCAATTATATCGACCTTATGACCCTCTAGCAGCCTTCTGACGTTGTCGGTCAACTCCCGGATCACTTTTTCCTTGCGGGCCATCATGGCGGCCAGATCTAAACTGACCCGGCCGGTTTTGATGCCGTGGACGGCCAACTGTTCTTTTGCCAGGTGATAGTATTCACTGGAGTCCAGCAATGCTTTGCTGGGGATACAACCGATGTTCAGGCAAACCCCTCCCAGGCGGGGTTCTTTTTCAATACAGGCGACTTTCAAATCAAGCTGGGCGGCACGGACTGCAGCCACATATCCGCCGGGGCCGCTGCCAATGATGATGACGTCATAGTTTTCGTTTGTGGCCATTTTATATCTCCATCATGATTCGTTCCGGGTTTTCGACACATTCCTTGATGCGTTTGAGGAAGGTAACGGCTTCGCGGCCGTCCACGATGCGATGATCGTAGCTTAACGCGACATACATCATCGGGCGGATGACGATTTCATCATCAATGACCACCGGACGTTTTTCAATTTTATGCATCCCCAGAATCGCGCTCTGCGGGATGTTTAATATGGGGGTGCTCAGCAGCGATCCGTAAACTCCGCCGTTGCTGATGGTAAACGTACCACCTTCCAGGTCTGAAATTTCAAGGCGATTGTCATTGATTTTTTTGACATAATCCACGATGGCCAGTTCAAGCCCCGCGAAACTCAGCTTGTCGGCGTGCCGGATAACCGGGACGACCAGGCCCCGTTCAGACCCTATGGCCACGCCGATATGATAGTAGTGATGCTCGATGATATCATTGCCGTCGACAAAGGCGTTAATTTGAGCAATTTCCTTGAGCGCGTCGATGCTGGCCTTGATAAAAAACGACATCATGCCCAGGTTGATCTGGTATTTCTTTTTGAAGGATTCCTTGTATTGTTTGCGGATCGCCATAACCTGAGACATATCGATTTCGTTGAAAGTCGTCAGCATGGCCGTATTCTGTTTGGCCTCCAGTAAACGGGCGGCGATGCGCCGCCGCAGCGGACTCATTGGCTTGCGGTTGACAGGTTCCGCATCCGGCAAGGCTGTGGCCGGCTGGACGTCAACCGGAGATTGGGCGGCGGCAGGCACCATCGCCTGAGCGGGCGCGCTGGCGGTTGCCGGCGTATGGCCGCTTTCCAGAAATAAAACAACATCGCTTTTGGTGATGCGTCCATTGGGGCCGGAACCCGGTATTAGAGCGGGGTTCAGGCCCTTTTCCGCAACCAGCCTGCGCACCGATGGCGCTAATGGTTGATGGCCTGGGATAGCATCGCCGGGTACCGTGGGCGGGGCAGGCGGTTCGGGTGTTTGCGGTTGCGGATCTGCGGCGACAGATGGCTGAAGTTGCGCTGCGGGCACTGGCTCAGGCGGCTTTGGTTTTGCCGTTTCGGGAGGTGCCGCCTTGGCCGCGGCCGCCGTATCCAGGGTGCCAACCACCGCGCCGATGGCTACCGTATCTCCTTCCGGCACTTTGATCGCAAGCATGCCATCGTCTTCGGCCACCACTTCTAGCGTGACCTTGTCGGTTTCAATGACAAAAAGGGGTTCTTCTTTTTTTACCGGATCACCATCATTTTTAAACCACTGGGCCAGCAGTGCTTCGGTAACGGATTCTCCAACACTGGGGACCTTAATTTCTATCAGCATACGTACTCCCTAACTTTAATTTAGGCCTCTAAGGCTATTTATCTGGCAGCATGTTTAGCAAACTAAAGGTTTCGGGTGTCAGGCGGTCTATCTGAGAATACTGACACCTCGTTTGAGATTCCGCGAAGTCGAAAAGCGAACCGCAGAACCGCAGAATATCGAATGTCGAAGTGTGGTATCGCTTCGCTCTAGCTTAATTAAAAATAGACACTATACATTACTTCGAAATTTCGGTATATGATAATCACTTTTTACCCTCATTCCACAATTCACAAAATACAGCTTTGTTTTCCGACTTCCGCATTCCGACTTCAGGCCGCTGCCAACAATTTACGCTGTTGTTTAACCAAAGACGTGTGGCAAACTCCTAGCAGCCAGAAGACCATCGGCAGCGGCCCTAGCTGACTTCCGGCTGCTCCCGGTGACCGCCGGCAGGCCCAACTGCTTTTTCGATAATTAAATTTTGCTGCTGCCGGAAAATTGCCGGGAAACCGGTGGCCGGGCTGGAGGCGGGGCCTCTGCCGATATATCGCAGGGTGCGCTTGATTATCTTTTCAAGGCGGGGTTTGATGAATTGCCAGCCGCCCATATTCTGCGGTTCTTCCTGCACCCAGCACCAGTGTTTGGCCTTTGGATACTGACTGACGATCTTTTTTAACCGTTTGCCAGGAAACGGATAAAACTGTTCCAACCGCAAAATAGCGATGTCATCAACATCAAGCTCTTTGCGCCGGGCCCAGAGTTCGTAATATATCTTTCCACTGCAAAAAAGGATTTTTTTCGAATTTTTGACTTCATCCAGGTCATCAAAAACGGACTGAAAGGAACCCGTGCTCAGTTCATCCAGACTCGATACTGCCGCTGGGTGGCGCAAGAGGCTTTTGGGGGTCATGATCACCAGCGGCTTGCGAAATCCACCCTTTACCTGTCGCCGCAATAGATGAAAATATTGGGCGGGAGTGGTCGGGTAGCAAACTTGAATATTGTCCGCGGCGCATAATTGCAGAAAGCGTTCCAGGCGTGCACTGGAATGTTCGGGCCCCAGGCCTTCGAAACCGTGGGGCAGAAGCAATGCAAGCCCGCTCAGGCGCTGCCATTTGGATTCTCCGCTGACGATAAACAGGTCAATGATCGCCTGGGCATTATTGGCAAAATCACCGAATTGAGCTTCCCAGAGAATAAGTCCATCGGGTTGGGCTATCGAATAGCCGTATTCAAACCCGAGCACACCGGACTCGGATAAAAGGCTGTCATAGACATAAAATGGTGCCTGGTTTTGATCCAACTCATTTAACGGTATGAATCGTTCACCGGACCGAGTGTCCACCAGCACGCTATGGCGTTGGCTGAATGTTCCCCGGCCGCTATCCTGACCGCTGAGACGAATGGAAATTCCTTCCGTTAACAGGGCCGCAAAGGCGAGTGTTTCTGCGCCGGCCCAGTCAATCCCGTATCCCCGCTCCACTGCCTGCACCCGTCTTTGCAACAGCCGCTTCAGTTTTGGATTTAAGTCAAAGCCTTCCGGCAAAGAAATCAGTTTTTGGCAAAGTGTGATAAGGGTTTTATCCTTGACTCCGGTGTTGACCGGATCGTGGGAAAAATCGCCATGAAAGTTCTCCCAGTTTGCGTAAAAATGAGCGAAAGGAAACGGACATTCACTGCCATGTACAGTTTCATAAGCCGTGTCCAACTGCTTATTAGTGCCGTCAGCCAGGGTTTCGATATCGCTTTTTTGTACAATTTGTGCTTCAATCAGGTTCTCGGCATAGACCTGATGCAGGGACGGCCGTTGACGAATTCGCTCGTACATTAAAGGCTGGGTAAAATACGGCTCATCGCCTTCATTGTGTCCGTAGCGGCGAAAACACACCACGTCAATGACGACGTCTTTGCCGAATTGCCAGCGGTAGTCGGCGGCCAGTCGAAATACATGGATCAGGGCTGCCGGATCCTCACCGTGCACATGAAAAATCGGCACCATCAGCATTTTGACAACATCGGTGGAATAACGGGTGGACCGGGCATCTTCGGGCAATGTGGTGTAGCCGATCTGATTGTTGATCACCAGATGAATCGTACCGCCGGTACGATAGCCCTCAAGCTGCGACATATTCAGTGTTTCTGCGACAATTCCCTGCCCGGCAAAGGCAGCATCGCCATGAATCAGGAGAGGCAGCACCGTATCGCGATTTTGATCTGCCGTTATGTCCTGGCGGGCCCGGGCAAATCCTTCCACCACCGGATTTACCGACTCCAGATGGCTCGGATTATTCATCAACAAAATCCGCAGCATCCGGTCATGGGCGGTTTTTACCTCTGCCAGATAGCCGTTGTGATATTTCACATCACCGGCGCCGACCAGATCATCCGGGCTGTAGCAGCTTTCAAATTCACTGAAAATTTCTTCATAAGGTCTATCTAATATATGGGCCTGGACATTTAAGCGTCCGCGATGGGCCATCCCCAAAATGATTTCACGGCAGCCCTTTTGTGCAACATGCCCAACCAGGCTGTCCAGGGCCGGGATAATAGCGTCCCCTCCTTCAAGGGAAAATCGGGTCACCGCCAGGTATTTTTTGTTGAGGAACTGTTCCAGCAGGGCGGTTTGAAAAAGTTTTTGCAAAATCTGTCGTTGATCCGCGGCGCTTAATTGCAGTTGATTGCGCGTCGGTTCCATGCGGTCTATCAACCATTGTTTTTCGCCCGGATCCTGCAGGTGCATGAATTCCACCCCGACCGAATGACAATATGTTTCTCTGAGGGCGTAAATGATTTCACGCAGCGGTGCCTGGCCGGATTTAGAAAATTGGGGGGCTGGAAATTCGCGATCCAGATCCGCTGGTTCCAGATTGAATGCTGCCAGGCTTAAAAGAGGATGATCGGTCGGGCAGGCTGCCAGCGGATCCAGGCAGGCCATCAAATGCCCGAGATCACGGTAGCGATAAATGAGGGTTTGCACGCGGGATAGGCGCGGATGCGGATCCTCACTCGTTGCTTCTTGCGCAGTTATCCGGCCGGAGGCAGCCAAATCAAAACCTTCAAAAAAAAGGCGCCATTCACGGGAAAGTTTTTCAGGCTCCTTTTGCCAGAGCTTGTATTGGGCATCGATATAATCTGCATTCCAGGATGCGGAAAGATTCATAATCGTCATACCTGTTGTATTGGTATCGCCTCTCAGGAGCCGTCCACCGATACTGAACCGTTGGGGCGGCAGTAGAACGACGTGTTGCCGCCAAATAATAAGGAAAAGACAAATGTCTGTCAATTCAAAATTGATTAGCTTATACTATGTGTATTTAACTGTGAATTTCAACCGAGGCATTCTTTTTTCTCCTGTCACTCCGCGGCAATGGTCCGGACATCCTAGCGACAAACGGTTTTGCTTGAAATTACCCTTTATATTTCATAAGCTAACAGTTCGTGTCAGGTTCTTCAAAATAAAGTGAAAGGTTATTATGGCAGATCCTAAGATCCCTCAAACCAAAGCTGAAGTTCGGTCTATGATTTTAGAGGTCGTTAGAACTCTGGTTGCTTTGCTGGAAGAAAAAGATCCGTTTTTAAGAAAGCATTCTGTGCGTGTCGCCAACAATTGTGCCAATTTCTGTGAAGAGTATAAGATCGTTGCCGCTGAGGATGTTGAGACGATCTACTTTGCCGGTCTGCTGCACGATATCGGTATCGTAGCCGTTCCGATAGACATATTGCAGAGATCCGAACCGCTTAGCGAAGAGGAAATGATCCGGATAAAAAGACATCCGGTCGGCGGCGAAAAGGTTCTGTCAAATTTCAGCTATCTGAAAGACATTTTACCGATGGTACGCCACCATCATGAAGCCTTTGACGGCAGCGGTTATCCGGACGGTATCGAAGGCGAAAAAATTCCGCTGGGTGCCCGGATCATTGGACTTTTCAATTTCTTTGATAATCTGGTATTTCCCCGTTTCTCTGAGAAGCAATTAAATGTCGAAGACGCGATCAAGGAAATCAAGAGCAAAGCCGAACAGTTGTTTGATCAAGATCTGATCATCAATTTTATGACATTCAGTGAGGCCAACTCCGGTAAATCCGAAGATTACCTGTTAAAAAAAGAAACGGCTTCCATGAGGAGTATTTTCACCGGAATCCTGCAAAAATTTCAGGCCGGCAAAATCAATCCGCCGGTCATGCCCCAGGTGGTGAGGGAGATCCAAACCGTGATTAAACGGCCCAAGTCAACCGCTGAAGAAGTGGCCGGGGTTATTGAAAAGGATCCGGTTATTTCGCTGCGTTTGATTTCCGTCGCCAACAGCCCCATATACCGTGGGGTTTCAGAAATACAGAATGTAAAAGGCGCCCTTCCGCGGCTGGGTCTCAAAGAAACCTTGAACATCGTTCTGGCGATTGCCAATAAAAGTCTTTACAGTACCGACAATGTGCAATTCCGGATTTTAATGGACAAGTTGTGGGTGCATTCTTTGGCGAGCGCATACGGGTCCAAACTGATTGCGCAAAATCTAAAACTGGAGGACTCGGAAAAACTATTTCTGATGGGACTGACCCATGATATTGGAAAAATTTTACTGTTGAAAGCCTTTACGGATGTTTCTAAAGAAAAAAACCTGAACATGGATGCAATTACCGCCAATATTCAGGAAGCTCACCTCAGCCTCGGCAGTCTGCTGATCAAACGCTGGGGATTTGATGATGAATTCATCAACGTCCTGACCCACCACGAAGATAAAGAATTAAGTCCGGACACCGGAAAAGAAATCCTGGTTGTCCACCTGGCCAATATGCTTACCCGTAAAATCGGCTTCAGCCTTATTGATGATGAAATTAATTTTGCCGAACTTGAATCCGCCCGGATACTGAAACTGGAGCCGGAAACGATTGAGGGTATCGGAGAAAACGTCAAGGATATTTTAGCTGATGTGGCGCACCTGTTTTGAAAAGGTGTAAAGGCTAAGGGTTCACGAAGAAATAAATCCACAATTTTAGGTGTTGAGGCGCCCGTCTGGCAAGGCGCGAAAGCACAGGAATATCGAGATATTCCGAGCTTTCGCAACGCAGCCAGACGGGATGCATCGGCGTATAAAATGTGAAGTTATTTTTGAGTGAGCCCTAAGGTAAATGGTCAGCGGTTAAAGGCAAAAGGCTATGGTAAAGCGAGCGCAAACAATATTAACCCGAATTTCGCCTTCCAAAATCCGCCATCCAACAATCCCGACTTCACTGTCCGCCCCCGAATCAAAAAAGTATCATGCCACCGAAAACGCTGGTGGCCGTTCCCCCCCCCCCCCCCCCCCCCCC
>CACVKW010001096.1 GCA_902749685.1 Olavius sp. associated proteobacterium Delta 1
CGCAAGGGCCATATAAAATGAGTTACGCAAGGCCACCAAACCAATACCTGATAGCCAATACCCAATACCTGCTAATTGGGCTTCGCTCAATTAGGGTATAACCTCCCTGGAATAGAAATCGTGCGATCTCTATTCCAGAGGTAACGAAGACAATTACCTTTAGCGAGCCTTGACAATTTCCCAGATTTCTTCACGAAGCGTGAGTTGATCGCCATCAAAGGCTTCTGAAAATTCACTTCGTTCTAAAACCGCTTGGGATGGATAAACTGCCGGATTCTTCCGATCATTTTCATCGATGTCGGGCAGGGCGGCTTTATTTGTCGTTGCAAAATGAACATAATTGGCGTTATTGGCAGCCACTTTTGCTCTCAGAAGATAATTTAGCCAGAGATGAGCCGTGGCCGGTCGTTCGCTGCCTTTAAGAATTGTCCAGTTATCCAGATAAAGCATCATGCCTTCTTTAGGCGCGCAATATTTTATCGCCGGATTTCGTTCCGATACGCCTACGCTGTCACCACTCCAAAGCGTTGCCAGATAGACTTCTTCAGCTTCCAGTAATTTTCTTACTTCGCCGTATGCCTTTACCCCTTTTTTTTGCTTCAATAAAATCTCTTTTGCTTTAGTTAAATGGGCTTTATCATGCGTGTTCATGCTGTGGCCCGAATAAAACAAAGCAGCGGCAATACTGACACCCCAGGAGTCCATCATGCCGATTTTTCCGGCATACTTATCGCTCTCCAAAATGGCAGCCCAACTGCACGTATCAGAAAGGTTGGAGTCACCTTTCGTATATTTGGTATTGTAGACGAAACCGGCACTACCCCATAAATAAGGGATGGAATATTCATTGCCGGGGTCATAATTGGGGTTGACGAATTTATCCATGATATTTTTCATATTAGGCAACCACTTGTGGTTAAGCGGTTGGATTTTTTTCAGGCGTATTAAATACTGGACATATTCGTTATCAGCGATAACGACATCGTATCCACCGCCACCGGCCTGAACCTTGGCCAGCATCGCATCCGCACTCTCAAAGGTGTCATAAGTCACCTTAACCCCGAATTCCTTTTCAAATTTCGGGATGCTGTTCTCAGCAATATAATAGCCCCAGTTCAATACATTGAGCTTTTTTCCCTCTTTTTTTACTTTCTCCATTAGATCGGACGGCATATCATCGGCAGCATAGAGCGCCGAAGACAAGAAGAAACCAATTGAAATTGCTATCAATAACATGAATGAAATTCTTTTTCTTGCTGAACACATAATAATAAACCCTCCTTTTCATTAATTTCTGATTTTAAGGTTCTTAATACCTCTCCTGCCTTTCAAATTGGGTTTAATACACCGTGAGTCTGGCTTACCAAGTAATTCAAGAAATTTGTTTTGCTGGATATCGAACCTGTTAACGTGTTTTTTATTCGAATGTCAAACATTTTTTAACGAATTTCGAATTTTTATTTCAAAATTCGTCCGAATTATGATATTGATCATTAGGATCAAAGCTGAAAAACTTAGACTTTTCCTTCCGGCGAATAAAGATTCCAAAAGAAATGCCCACCGCTCGGGACGAAATTAATTAATCCAATATCAGGATATGTTAAATGAATTACAAAATAGATGAAATAGACTCCACAATCATCCAATTGCTTAAACAGGATGGCAGAATGCCGAACACCGATATTGCTAAAAAATTGAAAATTTCCGAAGCGACCATTCGAAAACGCCTTCGCAAATTAATCAGCAATGAAATCATTCAGATTGTTGCTGTGGTGAATCATGACAAGCTCGGAGAAGAAATCGTCGGCAACATCAAAATTAAAGTCGATAGCAAAAAAAGTGATAATATCATCAAAGGATTGAATAAGCTGAAAGGTGTTTGGTATATTGCTCATCTGACCGGAGCGATTGATTTTGATGTCGAGTTTAATCTAAAAACCCATAGTGAACTGCGTGATTTACTGGCAGCAATCAATAAAATAGACGGGGTAATCAAGACTGAGACCTCCTTTCGACTTCAGCTAATCAAAAACCGCTATGATCTTGAGACTACCTGATCAGTGCGAACTCCGAAGTATAAATCCTTCTTTAAGCGGATCATCCGGATCGATTAAAAACTCGTGACGACCGGTTATATAGGCGGTGCCTGCGACTTGCGGAATGATGGCGGCATAGGGGCCGAAGGCTGTCTCCTGGATGATCTTGCCGGAAAAGCGGGTGCCGATAATACTTTCAATGATGATGGGCTGATTCAGGTCTATTTCCTGCCGCGCATGGTGGATGGCCAGGCGTCCGCTGACGCCCGTACCGGTGGGACTGCGATCCACTTCTCCTTCGGCAAAGATGCAGACGTTGCGGCTGTGGGCGGTTTTTGATTCAGCCGGTCCGATGAAAATCGTGCCGTATAGAAAGCTTAAATCATCTTCAAAAGGATGGGGGATCTCGCGCGTTTCCATGATGGCCCGCTTGATGGCCATTCCTTTTTGAACCAGGGCCGGGAAATCTTTTGGGGTGCAGGTTAATCCGATGCTTGCGGCCCGAACATAAGCGTAAAATGCACCACCAAAGGCAATATCATACTGAACCTGCCCAAGGCCGGGTACATCGATCACCTCATCCAGGGCCAGGACAAATGAGGGTACGTTTTCAAAATAAATGCCTTGGATTTTTTCTTCGGCTATGCGGGCATGCGCCGTCACCAGACCGGCCGGAGAGTCGATGCGGATAGTGGTTTCGGGCGCTGTTTGCGGCACGAGGCCGGTTTCCAGGGCCACTTTGACGATGCCGATAATGCCATGACCGCACATCGTGCTGTAGCCTTCATTGTGCAGGAACAGGATGCCGAAATCGGCCCCGGGGGTCACCGGCGCGGTGACGATGCAACCATACATATCCGCATGGCCGCGTGGTTCCCACATCAGCGCCGTGCGCAGATGGTCCAGATGATCCTGCATGTAGCGACGTCGTGCCAGGATGGTGTCACCCGGCAGGTCCGGTAAACCTCCGGTAATGACGCGAAACGGTTCACCGGCGGTGTGGGCATCAATGGCGGTTATTTTGAGCCAGTGGTCCGGCGGGTTCCAATTTTTCATTGTCCCCCCCTGTCGATTGAAGATTGAATATTTTCGGTATCCCAGTCTAATTAAAAAATTTCGCCTTAAAATCCTGTCTTTGTGGCGTTGTGTCCGGATGGCTGAAACTTTAAAAATTTCTTGACGTTCATCTTTCCTTATCTTTCTCGATGCTGTGTGTCAATGGTGAGGTCGGGATGGAGCAGAACCACCTCAATTATCGCCTAACTCCAGTGCCCGACATATTTGTATTCATCCGAATTAATTCTTGCTTTTAATTTGATTTTGTATAAAAAATGCATTGGTTACACCATCTGCCTGTGGCTCTATTTACCCTAACGCTGTTTGATATAGGCTGATATTGGTTTCAAAAAACGGCTAACCCTGTAACTCAAAGAAAGGAGGATGAGAGATGAAACTTATTAAATTGGTTTTGATTTGTCTAATGGCGGTGGGATTGGTTTGCATGGCATCCAACAGTTTTGCCAAGGTCACTCTGGTGTACGGCACCACCGAAAAAGTGACCGATATGGATCCGGCCAATGCCTATGATTTCCACACCTGGGAAATTTTTTATAACATCTATCGCGGATTGATGGCTTATCCGGCTGGAGAAACCAACCTGGTTCCGGGTCTGGCCGATTCCTATGACGTCGTCGACTCCGGCAAAGGCTATGTTTTCAAACTTAAAAAAGGCGTGAAGTTTTCTGACGGAACACCGTTTGATGCCAACGCCGTCAAATGGTCCATCGACCGGGTCATGAGGATCGCGGGGGATCCTTCCTGGCTGGTCACGGACTTTGTCAAGAGCGTGGAGGTGCTGGATAAGTATCGGGTCAAATTCAACTTGAAAAATCCGGTGGCTTATTTCCCAGACCTGGTGGCGACAGTGCCTTATTATCCGGTAAATCCCAACGTCTATCCGGCCGACAAGATCGTCCAGGATCCTTCCGCTTTAAAAGGCGGAAAATTGGTGGGACTCGGACCTTATCGGGTAATTTTCTTCAAAAGAGATCAGCAAATTGCCCTGGAGGCCAATCCCTATTATGTCGGCGATAAACCGAAAAACGACATGATCATGATCCGGTATTTTGCGGATGCCACGACCATGCGACTGGCTCTGGAAAAAGGTGAGCTTGATTTTGCGTTTAAATCGTTCAATCCGTCGGATATCAATGATCTGCAGAAAATGAGCAAGATAAAAACCATCATGGGCCAGGGGCCTTACATCCGCTATGTGTGTTTTCAGAACAACACCGAGCCCTTCACCAACAAGATTGTCCGCCAGGGTTTGACCGCTGCCATCAATCGGCCGGATATCATCAAAAAGGTGTTTCTCGGTCAGAATGCGCCCCTTTACTCCATGGTGCCCATGGGGATGTGGACCCACGAGGACAGTTTCAAAAGTGCCTTCGGTGACGGGAATGTCGAATTGTCCCGCAAGCTTCTGGCCCAGGCAGGCTTTAACGAAAACAACAAGCTGAAATTTGAATTCTGGTACACCCCCAGCCATTACGGCGATACCGAAGTGGACATGGCCGCAGTGCTCAAAACGCAGTTTGAGGCCACCGGTGTCATGGACGTCACGGTAAAATCGGCCGAATGGGCAACCTACAAAGAAAACTGGCGCAATCAGCTGATGCCGGTTTATCTGCTGGGCTGGTATCCGGACTACATCGATCCGGATAACTACACGGCCGCCTTTGCCGGCACCGCCGGATCCAAGGGCAACGGCATTTATTTCTCCGATCCGCAATGGGACGCCATGTTCGTAGAAGAACAGAAATCGACAATCAAGAGCGAACGGGAGGCAATTTTCAAAAAGATACAGCAGATGTGGACCGATGAAGTTCCGACAGCCCCCATCTTTCAGGGGACATTGTTTATGTTTTCCCAGGCCGACATAAACGGCATCAAGATTTCACCAACGCTGCAGTTCATGTATGCGCCGATTGAAAAGGTGAAGTAAACTGAAAATAAGATATGGGATTCATCCCTCGGGAAGAATCCCATATCTTATTGCTGGTAAAAATCCTCTATGAAGAATCTTCTTCGATACATCATCGCGCGCACTTTACTCACCATCCCCATGGTTTTTATCCTGTTAACGATCGTTTTCGTGGTCGTGCGGGTGATGCCCGGTGATCCGGTCTCCTCCATGCTGGGCGGACATGCCCCGGAAAAAGTCATCGAACAGAAAAAAGAAGAATTAGGCCTGAATAAACCGCTGATTGTGCAATACGGCAACTATCTGTGGCAAATCTGCCGTCTGGACCTGGGCAACTCCATGATTTTCAAACAGCGGGTTACCGACGCAATCCGCGACAAACTTCCGGCCACCATTGAATTGACTTTTTTCGGCATGTTGATCACACTCCTGGTTGGAGTGCCCCTGGGGGCTTATGCGGCCGATAAACGCAGATCCACCCAAGATTACACCATCCGTTTATACGGTATCGTGATCTATTGTATCCCGGTCTACTGGTTGGGGTTGATGCTGCAGATGATATTCGGCATCTGGCTGGATATCTTCCCCGTTGCCGGCCGAACCGGCGCCCGGGTATTTGTGGCCGCTTTTGACAGGACCGGGTTATATATTCTGGATACGATTCTGGCCAAAGATTTTGATTCACTTAAGGATGTCCTGATTCACCTGGTCCTGCCTTCCGTAACCCTGGGATTGACACTTTCGGGGATTTTCATCCGGTTGACCCGGGCCAACATGCTGGATGTTCTCAAATCCGATTATATTCTGGCGGCCGAGGCCCGGGGAGTGCGGCATCATCGTGTGGTGTACAAACATGCCATGATGAATGCTTTTGTGCCCATACTGACCATGATGGGGCTGCAGGTTGCTCTTTTGATGGCCGGTGCCGTGCTAACCGAGACAACCTTCTCCTGGCCCGGCATGGGACGGCTGCTGCTGGAACGGATCTACCTGAGGGATTATCCCACCATCCAAGGGGTCATCGTCATTTTTGCCCTGATCGTGGCGGCAGTCTCACTGGTTGTGGATATTATTTACGCCATGGTGGATCCGCGGGTGAGGTACTGATAATATTCAATATTCAATATTCATTCATAGGAGTACCATGAAGCATTCTCCCACCCAAGCTTTGGCAACATTGATCGGCCGTTTCTCGCGTATGGGACAGAAATACGGGGTGGAATGGTGGATTCTGGTGATCGGCGGCATCATTATTTTAGGGATTATTTTAATGGCCTTTTTTGCCGGCGCCATTGCACCGTTCGATCCTTTTGATCAGGATACCGGCCCTCAACTGGCACCACCCAGTTCCGAACACCTCATGGGAACCGATAACCTGCAGCGCGATGTCTTTTCGCGCATCATTTTCGGTGCCCGCACGATCCTGGGGGTGGCGATCCTGGCGGCCATTATATCATCGATTGTGGGCATCTCAATGGGATTGATTTCCGGATTTTCAGGCGGCGTTTTTGACAAAGTGTTATCTCTTGTCATGGACTCCGTATACTCTTTTCCCGGTCTTATACTGGCGATTGCCTTCGCGGCCATGCTGGAACCGGGTATTATCAGCATTACCTTTGCGGTGGCCGTTATTTATATTCCAACTTATTTCCGGCTGGTGCGAGGCCAAACACTGACTATTAAGGAAGAATTGTATGTCGAAGCCGCCAAGGCAATCGGGGCTCCCGGCATTACCATATTATGGAAGTATATCTTTCCCAATGTGATTGCCACCACGGCGGTGGTATTCACCATGAACGTTGGGGATGCCATCATGATCGAAGCGGCCTTAACCTATCTGGGATTGGGGCTGCCGCCCAGTGTGGTGGATTGGGGTATGGATCTGGCCATGGGCAAAAAGTTTCTGCCGTCGGGTCAGTGGTGGCTGATTACTTTTCCGGGAGCCATGATTTCACTTCTGGCGGTAGGATTCACTATGTTGGGTGAGGGACTGGCAGAGATTCTGAATCCCCGATTGTTGGAGCGTTAGCGTGAACGGCAATATCCTTGAAATTGAAAATTTAAATGTGCATTTTCCGATCCATATCGGAACGGTTCGGGCTGTTGAAAATTTGAGTCTCGAGCTGAAACAAGGGGAAGTCATGGGGCTGGTGGGAGAGTCGGGCTGTGGTAAATCCACGCTGGGTTTTTCCATCCTGCGGCTTCTCAGGCCTCCCGGAATGTTTGCCGGCGGGCAGATTCGCTATCATGGCAGTGATATCCTGAAAATGAGAGAGGGGGAAATTTTAGGTTTGCGAGGCAAACGCATCGCCATGATTTTTCAGGACCCCTTAACGTCTCTCAACCCGCTTTTTCGCATCGGCGACCAGTTTGTAGAAACCATTCTGACCCATGAAAAGGGAGTTTCCAAAAAACAGGCCCTGGAGCGCGCCGCAGAGATGCTCAAGCGCCTGGGCATTGCACCGGAAAGACTTCACGAATATCCGCATCAGATGTCGGGGGGCATGCGCCAGCGTGTTATGATCGGGTTGGCACTGGTGTTGAATCCGGATTTGCTCATCGCGGATGAACCCACCACATCGTTGGATGTGATTGTCGAAGCCCAATTTCTGGATCTTTTGAATGAATTGCGGGCCCAGTTCAACTTGACAATTTTATTGATTTCTCACAACCTCGGGATCGTGGCCCAGATGGCCGATCGGATTACCGTAATGTACGGGGGGCGTCTGACTGAATCCGGCAAGGCTGAGGCTGTGTTTGCAGAGCCCCTGCACCCCTACACCCAGGGGCTTCTGGCTTCCATTCCCAACATTAAATTGGATCAACCGCAACTGCACCCCATGTCCGGTGCCCCGCCGGACCTGGTCGATCCGCCGTCCGGCTGTGTGTATCACCCGCGCTGTCCGCACGTCATGGATAAATGCCGTCGGGAGATCCCGCAGACTGTTAATAAAGACGATCACCTGGCCGCGTGCTGGCTGTATGAATGACAATGAACAAACTGATTCAAATCAAAAATCTGATAAAACACTTCCCCCTTGATAAGGGGTTTCTGGCGCATCTGTTTGGCAAGGACAAGCGGGTGGTGCGTGCGGTGGACGATGTATCCTTTTTTATCCGGGAGGGGGAGGTCCTGGGGCTTGCCGGGGAAAGCGGCTGCGGCAAGACTACCACCGGCAGACTGGTTTTGCGCCTGCTCGAGCCCACCGACGGGGAAGTCCTGTACCGGGATAAATCAGTCTTTCACAACACAACCGAAGAGATGCGCCAATTGCGCGAGAAGATGCAGGTCATTTTCCAGGATCCCTTTGCTTCACTGAGCCCGCGGATGAGCATCGGGGCTTCCATCGGTCATCCACTTCAAATTCACACCCCTCACAGTGCTTCTGAAATCAGGGATATGACCCATGACATCATGGAAAAGGTGGGGCTTTCGCCGGCCGTGTTTTTGAGCAAAAAGTATCCCCATCAGCTTTCCGGGGGGCAGCGGCAGCGGGTGGTGATCGCCAGGGCTCTAATTACCAATCCGGATTTCGTGGTGGCCGATGAGCCCCTCGCCATGGCCGATGTATCGGTCAGTGCCATGATACTGGAATTGATGGTCCAATTAAAAGAAGAATTTGATCTGACCTACCTATTTATCACCCATGATCTGGCCACCTGCAAGTATATCTGTGACCGAATCGCCATTATGTACTTGGGTCAGATCCTTGAAATCGGACTGCTGGATGAAGTTTTTAAACGCCCGGTGCATCCGTATACGATTTCCCTGCTGGCAGCCGTACCGGTGCCGGATCCCAAGTTCAGACGCACCGCTACCATTCCCAAAGGCGAGATCCCCAGTGCCATCGATCCGCCTTCCGGATGCCGCTTTCATCCGCGCTGCTCCTATGCCATAGCGGAATGTTCCGTTAAGATGCCGGTCCTTGAGAATGCTGCCGGTGATCATTGGGTTGCATGTCCGGTGAGGCTGAAGGCCGGGGGGTAGGGGAAAGAAGGTAAGAAGTTGGGAAGGTAAGAAGGTGAGAGGGAAAGAGAATCGCTTATCGGGCAAAGCGCATAGCGCATAGGGCTGAGCGCAATGCACACAGAAGATGTAAAACTAAAGAATTACCACGGAAGGACACGGAGCTACACAGAAAGAGACCGATTAAAAATAACTTGTTTCCGTGTGATTCCGTGAAGATCCGTGGTGAGGAAATCTATAAAGGCCGACTATGAAAATGTTTCCAGCTTCAACGTACATCGAAAGACGCAGACGACTGAAAGAAGACTTAAAATCGGGAATCCTGTTGTTTCTTGGCAACGAACAAAGTCCCATAAACTATCCGGACAACGGATATGCCTTCCGGCAGGATAGTTCTTTTCTGTATTACTGGGGAATCGAATTGGCGGGATTGGCAGCGATCATTGATGTTGATCAGGACCGGGAAACCGTGTTCGGCCGGGATGTGACGATTGAAGATATCATCTGGAGCGGTTCCCGGACCACCCTCAAGGAACATTGTCTGGCAGCCGGTGTCGAAAATAATTTGTCCCTGGATCAGCTTGAAGTCAATCTGCAGGCAGCGCTGCAAAAAGGTCGCTCGATACATTTTCTGCCGCAGTATCGGCCGGAAAATTTAATTAAAATTCAGCAGCTGCTGGGGCTGAACGTTGCGGTTGTCAATCAGCACGTATCGCCGGCATTTATCAAAGCTGTTGTCGGACAAAGATCCATCAAAACCGCAGAAGAGATTCAGCAGATCGAAGCAGCGTTGGATGTTACTTTTGATATGCAAACCCTGGCGATGAAAATATCCCGCCCGGGGTTGCATGAGAAGGAGACGGTCGGGGCCATGGCCGGGCTTGCCTATTCTCGGGTCAGCTCGGTGCTGGCATATCCGATCATTTTCACAACCCGGGGTCATATTCTTCATAATCCCCACCATGAAAATGTGATGCAGGCCAATGACATGGTCATCAATGATTCCGGCTGTGAATCCGCCATGCATTATGCCAGTGATATTACCAGAACCTTTCCGGTTGGCGGGAAATTTAGCGAAAAACAAAAGGAAATTTATTCAATTCTGCTCAAGGCCCAGATAAACGCAATTGAAGGTGTGCGTCCCGGCATAGCCTACAAAGAGATACATATAGCTACTGCCAGAAATCTAGCGATGGACATAAAAGCGCTGGGGTTGATGAAAGGGGATGTGGACGAAGCTGTGGCGGCCGGCGCCCATGCCTTGTTCTTTCCCCACGGGTTGGGGCATATGCTGGGCCTGGACGTTCATGACATGGAAGATCTCGGTGAGAACTTTGTCGGGTATACGGATACCATTCAGAGAAATCCCCAGTTTGGCATTTGCCATCTGAGACTTGCAAAAAAGCTTGAATCCGGCTTTGTCATCACCGTCGAGCCGGGTTTGTATTTTATACCGGAGCTGATTGACCAGTGGAAAGCCGCAAAGCGGTTCGAAGAATTCATCGACTATGATAAGGTGGAAACCTATCGTGATTTTGGGGGTATTCGAATTGAAGATGATGTCCTGGTTGTTGATGGGGGGCAGCGGGTCCTGGGCAGGCCCATTCCCAAAAGTATTGATGCGGTTGAGGAATTATCATCGTAATAAATGCCTAAATTGCCTAAAATTATGGTATTTTGTCTATTTTAGGTGAAAGAACTCCACCAAAAAATTTGTTTGACGTGCCGCCAAAAGGCATATTCCAAATAAAAGGAGGAGATTAAAATGAAATATATCATCATCCTTGTTGCATGTGTGTCTCTGGTAGTCGGTACCGGATTGCTTCCGGTTATGGGCAGCAATACCCAGGGAGAAAAGGGTTCTGAACCCAATGCGGCTGAGCCAGCGGAGCAAGTGACCTGGGAGGTGCCGATTGCCGCCGGCATCTATTATCCCAGCGATGGTCCGGTGCCGGACAGTCCGGTCCGATACTACCGGGTGAGGTGCTGGCCGGGGTGTCATACCGGAAGTTCCCTCGGGAAATACCCGCAAAAGGCGCTGGATGATAAGCCCATATTTCCAACATCAACCATCGATGGACACTCTGGTACTGCATCATCAAAAGAATAGCTTGGTGTAGAACCCGGCTCCGTCACTCTGTTTGCTATCTTCAATGACCCCAACCATGCAGTAGAACTGATCGTTGATGAGTCTTTGTGGCATTCAGAGGCCTTTCACTTCCATCCGCTGGTCAATACCAGTACCCTGGTTATCTCGCGCGGAAATCTGAAGCGGTTTATTGCTACTACCGGTCATGAGATTCGGCTGCTGGACATTCCATCTCAGGAGTAAATTGGGAAAGGGCTCAGGTGTCCCCCCTTCGCCTTCCGGCTACGGGGGGCAGGCAGGTGTCAGCGCCGTCGCTGGCCTGAAAAGTTTACCCGCCTCAGGAGGGCGGCCAGTCCAATCGAAAGCGAAACTCTTAAAAAACGAATCCCCCAGGGGCGGATAAATATCGAATAATGAATGTCGAATGTCGAAGAAATGTATTCTGTCTATTTTAATAAAGACTGAGCAATGCGATACCTAAATTTTAGGCAGTTTAGGCACTTTAGGCAGTTTAGGCATTTGTTTATGTCAGGGTGCTTGGCTTAATAAATACAGCTGAGTTAATTGAGGCGGGCCTAGTTTGGTAAGAACTATATACTGAAGCTTCTGATGCGGTCGAGACGGCTGGTAATTTCGGTAACACGAATTCCGTATTTTTCGTTTTGAACAACGACCTCTCCTCTGGCAATCAATGTGTCATTAGCCAGGATATCGACCGGTTCTCCCTCCAACCTGACAAGCCTGACGGCCGACCCGGGTGAAAGATTAAGCAACTCCTGAATTTGAATTCTTGTACGACCCAATTCAACCTTAATCTCCAAAGGAATATCGAGCAGAAGGTCAAGGTCGAAATCCTCGGGTCTCTTCGTCCCACTGCTTGCCGGTGAATGTGGTGCTGCCTCCTGGACAGGGGGCGCGGCCGGTGGCGGTTGGGCCGTTTGTGCTGCTGCCGGCTGGGAGGGGGAATCCGATGGCGGCGGCTCTTTAGCCGGTGCTTGAGCTGCGGCAGTTTCCTGAACTTCATTGACTTCTTGCGGTGCTGCTGTTACCGCTTCTTCGGCTGTATCGTTTTCAGCGTCTTTATCTCCAACCGCATAATGGATATCTTTTCCCTGTTGACCGGCAGCCTGCACCAGTTCGGATATCTTGACACCCATTTCTACGAAAACGATGTTATCATCGCTTCGGAAAGCGAACCGTTCATATTTTTCCATATTGAGCGATTCGATTCTAAAATCGGTTCCAGTGGTGAATGAGGGAGTTGAAAGGGCGCAGGCCAATCCGGCATCGGTAAAGGCGGATTTCAAATTCCCACCCACAATATTTGCCACCTCGCCCATCATGTCTTTGATCTCTTCGTCGCCCTCAAGCTCTTCGATCTCCATCCCGAGCATTTCGGCTGCTAACGCCCTTGCAAAATTATCACCTACCTGGATGCTGATCATCCCGGTTGCATCTCCGGCAAAACTGACAGATCCGACATTGCGGAGATCTTCCAAGCTTTCAGAAGGGATAGTATCCGTGGGCTCAAGCCGGGCTGAAAGCATCGTATCAAAGACATCGATCACTGCTTCAGAGACCTGGGCTTTAATATCCAGTGCGTTGATCTTTTCGATATCGACGTGCGCTAGTTTTCCCAGCACATCGGTGGAACTGAAATCATCCCCGTCTCCTGTAATTTGCTGGGCTTTAAGACCGACTTCGACAAAAATAAGCTCTTCCTGGTAGCTGAAAACATAGCGTTCAAACCGATCCATGCTCAAGGATTTGATTGTAAAGTCGGCGCCGTAGGTCAGGGAGGGGGTTGAGATAACACAGGGATGGCCGGCATCATTCAAGGCAGATTTCAAGTTGCCACCGACAATGTTGCTGATTTCGCCCAGCATATCCTTGATTTCACTTTCATCCTCGATCTCTTCGGGCTCGAGATCGAGCATATTGGCCATCATCAAACGGGACAGATCAGCGGTTACCTGGATATTTATTAAACCGATGGCGTTGCCTGCAAAATTAACCGCCGCCACCATCCGGCTCACACCGGCGGTGTCCGGCGGCTCTAAATCAGAAACCTCAATTTCCATCGATACCATGGTGTCGAATGTTTCGACGATCGAATCGATGACATGCGTTCGAATATTAAAGTTTTCAATATCACTCATACGGTGTTCCGACGAAGTCCTCTGTACAGTGGTGTGAAATACTCAGCATCTAGCAATGAACTTTGGGTTTGTCATACGAATGAAAATCACGTATCCTGATTAGTCCGCCCGGCGCAACATCAAAATATTCTCATCAGATTTCAAAGTATACAAATGCTATCTATACTCCTGGTGTCGATATTTCCCATGGCGAAGTCGATAGAAAAATCATTAGAATGGTTGAATATGCAATATCTATTCCAGATACGCACTCTTCGATAGGCACGATATATCTAAGTTGTGGTTTTATTTTTTTTAAAAAGTTTTAAGTTACTTAGGTTGCTATTAAAAATTTTAAGATTATTCGCATCTGACATTATTTGGATTGATTTTGTGTGAACAAGAACATTTCTTGTGGCTGGGGGTGTTGATGAAATGACGCTAAAACCGCTCGGGCTGAACCTTGAACCTTGGGTTTTCGGTATGTAAATACACGAATTGCCGCAGATCTGCGCAGGATCAGGGTTTACGCGAATGAATGAAATTCGGCGTGTTACTACAAAAAAG
>CACVKW010001097.1 GCA_902749685.1 Olavius sp. associated proteobacterium Delta 1
CACCAAAACGTAAGAACTAACAAGAAGACTGTCAATTAGAGGCTGAAGGTGGTTAGGCAAGAAAAAGTCTATAGATGGTGCGTGGGGACGGTGCATATTTCGCTCCATTCCGTCCCCATCTCCATTAATTTACCTTGAACATTAAATCCTTCGGCTTGATAAGATTTTTACCCTAAAGTCATAATTTTATGCTTGTCCGCTATGTGACCTTAAGAAAGTTATAATTTTATGAATGTCCCTGAAACCTCGCCTTTGCAGGCAATTTCAAAAGGCGTGTGCCTATTGGATGGCATTTGATTGAAAAACCGATGTGGGTCGCAGGTGGGTAACGGCGCCGCAAAGCCTTACCAGCTGTGGGTGAACTCAGGCCCGACTCCCGCCGCCGCC
>CACVKW010001098.1 GCA_902749685.1 Olavius sp. associated proteobacterium Delta 1
CGGATTATAACTCAGGAAGATGACGCGAGTTACCCTCAAGTTGCCGAGGCTGATGAAGCCTATTGCATGGTCTGCGGACACTGCGTGGCCGTCTGCCCCCACGGTGCCTTGAGCGTGACCGGGGTGGACATTGAAGACTGCCCGGAAATAGAAAAAAACCTGGTCCTATCCTGGGATCAGACGGAGCAGTTCCTTCGCTCCCGGCGATCCATCCGGTTGTTCAAGGACAAAGCCATCGACCGGGAAACCCTGGAAAAGTTGATCGAGACGGCCCGCTACGCCCCCACGGCCAGCAACGCCCAGAACCTTCATTGGACGGTGATCGAAGGGCGGGACAAATTGGAGCTGCTGTCCCAGGAAACCATCAACTGGATGGAACGGATCATCGAAACCCAGCCCGACTCGCCGGCGGCCGATTACTTCCGTCCAGTGGTGGCTCGTTGGGCCACCGGCTACGACGGCATCCTGCGCACAGCTCAGACCCTTATTGTTCCCTCCGCTCCCAAAGAGAACGCCAACGGCTTGGTGGACTTGAGCATCGCCTTGGCTTACCTGGAACTGGCTGCCCTGCCCCTGGGCGTGGGAACCTGCTGGGC
>CACVKW010001099.1 GCA_902749685.1 Olavius sp. associated proteobacterium Delta 1
GATATGGCCGATGTCGAAACTCCCACCCGCCTGGCAACTTCGGCTAACGCAACCCCACGCCCCTTTACCAATTCAATCGCAATCCGGTTTCGAACTCCAATTACCTCCTTGCATCGGCTGCCCCCTGTTAATTCATCAATGGATCCTTTTTCATTTTTACATATTTTGCTTATATATTCATCAATTTTCTGATCTTTCTCGCTCACCGGCAATTGAAATTTAATTCTGGCTTCAGCTTCTTTGATGATCCGCTCGATGAATTCACCACTGCCTA
>CACVKW010001100.1 GCA_902749685.1 Olavius sp. associated proteobacterium Delta 1
AACAACCACCCTACATACAAGGAGGATTTTTTTCAATGACTCGTTTTACAACTCATTATATGACTCATTCTAAACTCGTTTTTGGACAAGAGTGACCCTGGAATATGATTGCAATGATTTGGCATGTCTTTTTAGAGATACTGAAAATTGTACTCTCAACAATAGGGGTCGATTTTGATTGGAAATTAAATGCATTTCATACATGGGTCGCTATTGTACTCATGGACGTTTGGCATTGGACGAGCCTTGTTGTATTGCTTTGCTATTCCAGCTTAACAACCATACCCACTGCCTTCTATCGTGCAGCCGCCATTGATGGAGCGTCCCGTTGGAATGTGTTTCGTTACATAGAGCTGCCTAAAATGAAAGGTGTATTGCTGATGGCGATACTGCTACGTTTTATAGATAGCTTCATGGTCTTTGCCGAACCCTTCCGTCTCAATGCAGGCGGACCCCGTAGTTCGACCACGTTTTTGGCGATGGATTTAGCCCATGATGTTGTTTCGTATGATTATGGCCCGGCGGCGGCAAGGTCGGTCATCTATTTTATTATAATATTATTCGTATCGTGGATGTTCAAAACCGCGCTCGCCGTTCAAGAATCTGACAACAAATACGGTAAAAAGATCACAGACACCAATGGGTAAACCAGAGATTACTAAATTTGAAAATCTATTCGCTAAAATCCCGATTTTAGGGATATGTGGTCCTATGGACGCTGGATTAAAAACAAATAGAATTTTAGCTATTGACATCGCACGTTTTTACGCAATCGCTTTGGTTTTTTATGGTCACTTTATCGAAGAACTAATGCTGCTGAAGAATCCTGCGGCAGCTAGTCAATATAAGTATATTTACTCCTTTCATATGGTTTTGTTTATTGTCCTGGCGGGATATGTTGCCAAAGAAAGCCATGTCGGATGGAATTGCGGCAAGTTTTTAAAGCACCGGTTTTACACCCGTCTTTTGCCTTTTATCTTTTTCACATTATTGATGATGATACCACCGTTTTTCGTTAACGGAAAATTTTTCGGCTTGGTATTACCCAGCATCGTGGGTTATGGTATAGGTCTTATCAACACCGCTTTCGGTCTACCGTCGTTTTGCATTCCTTCGTGGTTCCTGCTGCTGATTATTGGTGTAGAATTGGTTCACTATGGAGCCTTTCGTTTTTTAAAAGACTCCAACGTAAAAATATTGTTTGCAGCTATAGGATTTTATGTCGTGGGATATTGGTTCAACTTGAAGCTCGATTTATTTAACCCCCTTAAAGGCCGGATCGTTGGCTGGAACTATTTTTTCATCCACGAAGCGATAACCTTATACCCTTTCTATTTGTTGGGAATATACCTCCGTCGCATGCGATTTTTAATAGATGCGGTATCGACCCGGATTTTGTTTCCGGGTGCAGTCGTTGCTTTCTTAATCGTCCTGTTCACATACCAGCTAAACACAGGCCCCTTTAATTTTCATGTCTATAATTATGTGGTAATTTTGTTTTCTTCTCATGGCCATATATTGCTATTTCCTTTAACTGCCATAGCGGGCTGCGCGCTGATTCTTCTAATCGCCGGTATGACACGCACCCAAAAGACAATCGTTTGGTTGGGGCAAAACACATTTATTCTTATGTGTTTGAATGGAATTTTCTATCACTATATCAACCCGCCAACTGCTAAATGGGTGCTTGCAAACCTTCCCAATTCGGCTCTAAGTATATTTGGCGTTGGCCTAATAATGACTGTGGCAAGCTTGGCGCTATGCATGCCTTTTATATTATTGTTCAATATGTTGGTCCCTCAACTCGTTGGCAAACCAAAATTAAAGGGGCTGCTTTTAAGGCGCCTACATTTTAAATGGTTGCCAGCCACCCTTTATATTACATTCTTATTCCTACCGCTATTATCGCTTGTGTCTTTAAGTTTCCACTCAACACTAAGGGGCACTTCAATCCCTGTAGGGCAATTCACTGTGTTAAATTACATTCACGTTTTTCAAAACCCCGCTTTGACAGCCTCGATCATCAACTCCGTAACGTATGTAACATTGAACATTCTCATTACCGTCCCCGTTGCTCTACTTGCCGCATACGCTTTTTCGCGGTATTCTTTTGTGGGTGATAAACATCTTTTTTTTGGTTTCTTAACACTACGAATGACACCGCCGGTGGTGATGGTCTTCCCTGTATTTCTAATATTTTCAGCACTGGATCTCGTAAATAAGCCTCTCGCTATAGCATTAGCGCATTGTTTATTTAATGTGCCTATTTCTATTTGGGTGCTGGAAAGTTTTATATCTGCTATCCCAAAAGAACTAGACGAAAATGCATTTATAGACGGTTATTCTTTCTTTCGGTTTTTTACTAGAATACTAATTCCGATAATGGCGCCAGGAATCGCAGTGACTTCTTTCTTTTGCTTTATGTTCTCATGGGTGGAGATAGTCTTTGCCCGTATATTGACCGTGACCAGTGGCAAGCCAATTAGTATGGCTGTATCAGCTTTATTTTCTTTTAGAACAGATATAGGCCTTGTGATGGCGATGACTGTACTTTCAATTATCCCCGGTGCTTTAATGATTTATTTTGTACGAAATCACATTGCTAAAGGTTTTACTATTAAGCAGGTTAATTAAATTCAGTAAACCCACGGCTATGCAGGATAGACACCCAAAGTTTGACAATTACGGGAGAATAAGAAAGCCTCGTGGATCGTGAACCGCTCAAAATTAACAATCTCCGATGGGTTCGCGGTGTTGTATCTGGGTGTCGTCTGCGCGAAAGCAGCACTGCATAACAGAGCCGCAACCTTTGAACCTTAGAAACTCGTTTGAAACTTCGCTTATTTGAAAGCGAACCACCCTAAAGACGTGATCTAAAGACAGCAGAACAGCAGAATAACGAATATCGAATATCGAAGGGTGGTTTCGCTCCTGGCCTTCGTAGCCTTTTCGGCGGAGTAGACTTGCTCAGTCATTTTTTTTACAAAACGGACCGTTCGACACTGAGGCTCACGACGGGCAGAATACATTGACCGTACGCCTGAAGCCTTGCGCCGTGTGCCAACCTTTAATCTACAAAAGATTGGTGATGGGCAGGTGTGGCGTTATGTCTACTCATTTATCGCCATCACTGTATACCCACACCCCACTGGTGGCGCTTTGCACGATGGCGTCGATCACCTTCATATTCGCCACGGCATCTTCCAACGGTGTCGGAACATCCGTGTCATTCAATATCGCTTTGGAAAACAAGTCCCCTTGAAGCGTGTACTGATCACATATGGGAAAGCTGATTTCCTCGGTTTGATCCTGAGTCTGGCACCACAGTCGGCAGGGTTGGTCCGGCGGCGCATTAACTGGGATCTCGATTTCGATGCGACCCCGGGTGCCGAAAATATTTACGCGCTGGTAAGGAGCCAATTGAGTCGAGCAGGTAAATGTTGACGTGCCCCGGCTGAAATCAAGTATCGCGGAGGTTAAACGATCCACACCAAGCTGCGGATCATATTCCATCAAGCCACAAACTTTTTGCGGTTCCGCGCCAAAAATAAATCTGGCAAGCGAAATCGTATAACATCCGATATCCATCAATCCTCCGCCACCAATATTTGCCATATTCCTGATATTGGCGGGATCCGTGTTGTAATAGGAAAAAAACGACTGGATTGTCTGCAATGACCCGATTTTCCCGGAGGCTGCCAGTTCTCGCGCCTTTTGCCACTGCGGGTGATGCCGATACATAAAAGCCTCCATTATTTTAAGATTCGGATGCTTTTCACTCGCGTCCAGGAGTTTTTGGGCCTCAGGCGCTGAAAGTGCGATCGGCTTTTCGCAGAGAACATGTTTGCCGGCCTCAAGTGCCTTGATCGACCAGGGGACATGCAGGTGATTTGGCAGCGGTATATAGACAGCATCGATTTCAGCACAATTCAGCAATTCTTCGTATGATCCAAACGTTCTGGGAATTGTTAGTTTGGTGGCCAGGGCCTTGGCTTTTTCCAGGGAAAGCGATGCGATCGCTTGAATATCACAATGTTTGCTATTCTGCATTGCCGGTATCACTTTTGTGGCGCCGATGCCGGCCGTACTCATTATACCCCACTTGACTTTATCCATAATCAATCTCCTCAGTTAACCCTATAGTTGCATAAAATTTTGAAATCCAACTTTGCTGCTGCAATGAAGACCATTGAAAGTATTGACTGATCCTGGATTCTGGTTTCTGGATACTGGATGTCGTTGAAAATCACCGATAGTGTCCTGTTAGATATCCAGCATCGAGTATCAAGCATCCAGCATCAGCCCGGAAAAAGCAACGATCTCAGGCATAACGGCCAGGATAGATGACAGGAATTTAGGCAATGTTAGGGTTAAGGTTAAATTTATTCCTTAAATATTCAACTATGCTGTTGGTCCAAGCTATGTTTAGCGGTTAGGTGAATGAAAATTATATTCAAAACAGTCTCCTTTTTGGAATTCATCAAATCATTTTCGCATGTTAGTAGCCTAGTCGAACGGAATATATGACAAACGCTATTTTGGCTCAAACACCGTAACCGCCGGCCCGTTTAGCAGCTTTTCATTTATAAAAACTTCGCAACGAAACTTGGCGATCCTTTCGGCGGATGCCGCATTGTGTGCGGCTTGTTCCAGTGTCGCTTCGCCGGTTGAGATGACGGCATACCCGGCAACGATGCAGCAGCCTTTATACCAGCGCAGCATATTGAGAATCGGGTTGTCCGGTGTCATATCGGTCAACTGCGAAATGTCAACCAGCCCCACCCTGGGATTCAAGTAAATAGCTTCGCCGTCTATCGGCTTTACCACGGGATGGTCTTCAGCCAGATAAGCAATTTTAGTTCCGCCGTCTAACAATACTTCGATACCATATTCTTCTGCTAATATCGCCATACCTTCTGCAGTTGCCAACGGGCTTGACGTAATCATACAAGAATTCTGGTGTGTATTTTGATAAATCAGCTTATGCAGCCTTAGATCTAACGAATCGTTCTCTTGAAAACTTATGGTGGTGCGGTTTAGCGGAAACTCGAAATTTTCGGGAACGGCAGACATTGAGCAAAAAATCATCTCCTTTGAAGATATCTTATGGCTCATTGACCCGGTTCCAAATGCGCCTATGGATTGGCGGTAATTATAATTCAGCCTGATACGAAAATCCTCCAGTACGGATGGGTCATTGATTTCACTTTTGGCGGAATCGTTTAGTTCTGAGACAGCGGGATTAACCGGAAAAAACTTATCTCTTCCCAGATCAATGATAGATTTTTGAATCCGGCCAATGTCGACACCTCTTCTTCGGAGAAATATCGCCAGCACCGAGCTGTTTTCCAAAACACTCAAGTAATGAAAGGCATTTTCGGGTGAAGAACCCCTGGCAAACGGACCGTGGCCTCTGACAATCGTTAAGATGTTTTCGCCTAAATATTGAGGAATTCTTTCTTCCATCTCGGAAGATCCGACCGGTTGTTCGTAACTTCCGACCGTGACGCCTCCAATGGAATACGCACCGATCAGATCAACCGGATAAAAAAGGAATTCTTCTCGCTCATGGCTGTCGGTTCCTAAAAATCTAAGGAATAACTGCTTATCTTTGGTATCAAATGAGATAAATGTGCTATGCATATAGTGGGCGTGAATTACAGAATTTACGCCTGGAATTTTCAGGATCTCTCTATGAATCGTTGATTCGGTCGAACCCCGTGCATCTCCCCAACTGACGCCGGAAAAATGTATCGGCACGATATCCTGTTTGATCAGATGGCCTCCTTGCGAGCCGCTGGCGGTAATATAAAATAAATCAGGATCAAAGGGATCACGCATGGAAAGATTGCCGCTATGGGTATTATTGGCGTTAACCAAGGAAATCGCTGTTCCGATTTTTTGCATTCTTTCAAATATACGATGCTTATCATCAGTAGTCATTTGGTTTGATTCCATTTTGCTCGACGAAATGTTTTATACGGATAAAAGATTGCTGGGATGGTATTCTCTGAGTTGCAGTTAATACCGGTTCATAATTTAAAATTTAAGCACAATGTCGTAAAGTCAAAGTAGGGCCGGCCACCATGCCGGCCATATTCCGGAGCATACGATGAACCGACTCCGGCGGGCACCCGTCTTCGCTTAAGCTTCGCCGCGCCAAGCAGAGGCCCTATTAAAAATGGCTGAATTCATTCCTTCGACATTCGTTATTCGATATTCGATATTCTGCGGTTCGCTTTATAAGCTTTAGTACCCTGACAACTGAAACCTGACACCTGAAACCACTTCCCGAAGCTCCAAATCCTTCAGGGTCTCTTCGGTCGGTTTGCCATTTTTGTCCCACCCCAGGGAATCATAATACTCATGGTGCATCTTTTGAAATTCTGCCCGCCGGCAGATTGTCGCAGAGTCCTTTACCCGGATGGTTTCCGAATAAAACCGATCCGGCAGCCAGTCATCGTCCTGGGTCAATCCACACAAAATGTTAAAGACTTTTTCCAGCGTGACAACCCGACTGGCGATTTTTTTAAGCGTTCCTGAATTGTATTCAAGTCCGGTAACAGCGCTGATCAAGGCAGCATATTCATCCAGATTTAAAGAGAATGACCCATAAGCACAAGCACAGATGACATCCAGGGTCGTGTTTTTCAGGGTGGCGTTTTTAGCTATCAGGGGGGTGCCTTCTAGTCTGCCGGCAGGCCATTCGGCATAACCCGCGCAGTAAGCCTGCGGGGCCGTGTAACCGCCTTGCAAATGGCATCCGCCCCGGTTATTCATCTCATAACACAAAGCCTGGCTGAATGACGTCCGAGGATCGTAGGCCGGCAACTCCAGTTTTTTCACACTCATCGAAAGTTCTGTATGGCCATAACGTTCACAGAATCGATAAGAGCCCCTGGCCAGGTGCCTGCCGATTCCCTGCGCTCGGCCGATCAAGTGCACCAATGGGATCAGTAATTCCGGTTTTCCAAAACCGGGCGTTCCATATTCCGATATAAAATCCGCTGCCTCCGCCAAAAACTTTTTTTCCAATGGTTGAATATTTTTAGCCTTTTCAACCACCACATCATAAAGATCAAAAAACGCGGCGATGGTTGCACCCAGGGAAATGGTATCCAGGCCGTAATGGTTGGCCAGATAATTGGCCTGGGTGATGACTGCCAGATCATATATGGACAAATTGGCCCCCATCAGGGCGGTCGATTCAAATTCCGGCCCTTCGCCAGCCTCGATCAGGTCCCCCTGGCCATCGATGAGCCGGGTTTCTCTTTTACAGGTAATCGGGCAGTTAAAACAGGCACCCCTCTTGACCTCAATCCTGGTTTCACCCGGTTTTGCGTTTTTAGCATGGTTTCTCAAGGCTTCGCCGTTGATCTTTCTAATGTTGGCCGGTTTATGGTCAGTATCCCGCATATTGTTGTGAACCAGCTGACCAAAATTGTCGACCATTCCCAAAATTCCCAACGATCCCATGGAAGACAATATTCCGAAATGTTCTTCCTTTTTAGTGAATTTGCCCAGATTAAGTTTCATCCTTGCCTGATAAGAAGCCCCGCTTTTATTTTTAAGCTGTAAATTCTTTTCGTCGGCAACTTCGATGGTCATTTCCCGGCCAGGAAGGACAGCGATGGCATGGAGGTTTTTTGATCCAAAAACGGCGCCCCCTCCACCCCGGCCCAAAGCTTTACCGCGGTCACTCAATACGGATGCAAAATAGGACAGGTTTTTTCCGCCGGCTCCGATCGTCAGAACTTGCGCCTTCTTGGAAAGCTTATCCTTAATCGCAGTCCTGGTTTCGATTGAACTTAAGCCTCTAAGGGACTCGGCCTCAACAAACTCGACGCCGGCGCTTGAAATCACGAGATAGACCGGCTGGGGAGATTTGCCGGTCAGTACCAGCAAGTCATAACCCGATTTCTTGAATTCAACCGCCCAGCGCCCACCGGCATTGGTACTTCCCAGGGCCCCGCTTAAGGGAGATTTATAATTCATGTGAACTCTTCCGGAAGCCGGCATCCTGGTTCCCGTTGCAGGAGAGGTTGCGATGACGATGACATTGTCGGCTGAAAGCGGGTCTACTTCGGCAAAAGGATTTTTATATTTGCCTTCCTGCTGCAGTTTCTTAAAATGTTCAAAAAGAAAACAGATTCCGAAACCCCGGCCGCCAAAAAACAGTTCTGCGGTTTTGGGATCAATCGGATCTGTATGATAAGACGCTTGGCTAAGATTAACATAAAGGACTTTATTCATATATCCTTTTGCCAACCGGTGATTCTTCGAGTTCATGTATTTTATTCCATCGTCTCTCTAATATATTACCTGAATTTTGCACGAGTCGGAGGCTTTCATATTCTCATTAATTTTCATGCATAATTTAGGCCCTATTTATTTAAATCACATCATGTTTGCGCATGATTTATGCCATAGTCAGATTGAATATTTTAGGAGTACTATCGATTTAAATTGAAAAGACAGAGCGAAGCGATACAACAAATCTTCAATCTTCAATTCCCGCTTGTCCGGGTTAGGGTTTATATTGACCAAGCCTGTCAGTCCAGAAGGAAGAATCCATCGGTTCATAAGTTGTCAATTCAAAACTATTGCGCATAATGTGGCGAATTTCACCAGGCTCCTGGATCAGGTCAAGGGCATAGGCCTGGGTTAAGGCATTGCCTAGTGAAGTACATTGCTGTTCTCCGGCGTATACGGGTATGCGACAGGCATTGGCCGTGAATTGGCAAAGCAGCTTATTGGCGCTTCCTCCGCCAACCAGGAATAATGAATCCACGCTTTCCTGACTCAGAGAGCATAATAATTCCAGGCGATAGGCATACTCCAGCGCCAGGCTTTCAAGTACACACCGAATAAGCTCTCCGCGGGAATCAGGTAAAGGCTGCTGAAAACGATGCGCCAAACCCAACAGGGATTCTTCCATATCATCCGGCGCCAGCAAACACTTGTCGGCGACATCGATTATGGGTCCGGATTTGGCTTGAGAGGCTTCTGCCATCATACGATTGTAGTTCCAGGGGTCGGCCGATGTATCCCACTTGCGGTAAAGCTCCTGCAGCAGCCAAAGACCGATAATATTACGGCACAAAAACCAACCGCCGAGCGTATATTCATTACTAAATCCGTTTTCCAGGAATTCCGGGGTCGTGACCGGCTCAGAGCGAAGCCTGCCCAGAATACTCCAGGTTCCCGAGCTTAAAAAAGCCCAATTGTCGCCGCTAGCCGGGACAGCAGCCGCTACAGCGGCCGTGTCATGGCTGCAGGTTGCAATGATTGGAATATTGGCCATTTTTGGCCGGGGGGCGATTTCAGGGCGCATGTTGCCAATTACCGTTCCCGGTTCTACCAGTTCTTCAAATATGTCGGGTAATTGGAATTGGTGAATAGTATCATGACACCAATCACCGTCTATTCGCATTAAATTAGAGGTGCTTGCGATAGAACGCTCTGAGACTTTTTTTCCGGTCAAGCAGTAATTAAACAGGTCCGGCATATTCAAAAAAGAACTGGCCATTTTCAGGATGGGAGAATGGTCTCGCTGCATGGCCAACAATTGAAATAACGAGCTGATAGCCCATGGCTCGCATGCCGTCGCCGCGAATATTTCCTCGCGGGACATGATTAAGTCCGAATATTCATGGATTTTATAGGTACGCGCATCACGATAATGAACGGGATTGGCCAGGATTTTCCCATCTTCCCCCAGTAAACCAAAATCAACACCCCAGGTATTGATGCCAATCCCGTTTAAAGACAGGTTTTTATCCGCACACACGCGCAAGGTGGTGAGCAATTCCGCAAAAAGAAACGGAAAATCCCAGAATAGCGTTCCACAAAGATTTACCGGCCTGTTGGGAAAACGATGGATTTCTTCAATTTGAATCTTATTTTCATACAGTGCAATTAGCTCACCGCGCCCGCTTTCGGCTCCGAAGTCCAAAGCGAGGAATTGGAGGCTAATGTCATTTTGAGTTATCATCGGCAAGGTTAGACCACTTTTAAAAATCTGTTCGGTTCATCTATCATAATGCAAACGTACGCAGCGAGCCTAGCAGATAATTCTGTAATTTTCCAGAAGAAAAACACCGATTTCATTTCATTTGACTTTTGTTTACAAAAAATATTATTTTGCACTCTATTAACAAAGACTATATTAACAAGACTGTTCGCGAGATAGCCCGAAAATTTCCTTTTCCGTTCCGGAGCGATATTATGACGACCATATCATTAAAAAACATCGTTAAAAAGTATGGCGATCTTGAAGTCGTACACTCTATCAATCTCGAGATAAAAGACGCTGAGTTTATCGTTTTGGTGGGTCCTTCGGGCTGTGGCAAATCTACTACGCTTCGCATGATCGCGGGTTTAGAGGAAATCACCGCGGGAGAGGTCATGATCGGCACTCGCGTGGTGAACAATATCCTGGCCAAAGACCGAAACATAGCGATGGTATTTCAAAACTACGCTTTGTATCCTCACATGAATGTTTTTAACAATATGTCGTTTTCGTTAAAACTTCAAAAAGTACCCAAACCCGAAATCAAGGAAAGGGTGAATAACGCCGCCAGGATTTTAAATATCGAGGAACTCCTTAACAGAAGGCCATCCGAGCTCTCCGGTGGTCAACGACAAAGAGTGGCGATGGGAAGAGCCATCGTTCGAAATCCGGATATTTTTCTGTTTGACGAACCGCTGTCAAATCTTGACGCTAAATTAAGAACCCAGATGCGGGTGGAGATCAAACAGCTCCATCAACGGGTGAAAAACACGATCGTATATGTAACGCACGACCAGGTGGAAGCCATGACATTGGGCGACCGGATTGTTGTTTTGAAAGATGGCCGCATTGAACAGGTCGGGGATCCTATCGAGCTTTTCCAGAATCCGGTGAATACGTTTGTGGCGGGATTTATTGGAAATCCACCGATGAACCTGATCGATGGGACGATTACCAAAAACGGCGAAAATTTAAAAATTAGCTTTCCGGATGGATTTAAGCTACCGATTCCTGATAAACCTGACGCTAAAATTAACGAGGGACAACCAATCGTGATGGGACTGCGGGCGCAGGATATTTTCTTAGAGGAAGGCAGCAACGATATACCGGAAGACTGGAAGTTTGACGCCGAAATAATCGTTACCGAGCCTTTAGGTAGCGAAACCTATATGCACCTTGATGTCGGTGGCTTGAAGATAACCGGAAAATGCGAGGGCAGAAGGGTAGTGCACCCAAATGAGAAGATAAAACTGACTTTCAACCTCAATCACCTCCATATCTTCGACGCCGCGTCCACTAAATCGGTTTATTAAGTTCCCAGCCTTTTTGCTAACATGCCGGCATGTCGAATCACGGCCTCATCCATTCGGGTTGAAATAATTGTGTCGAAACTTCTTGCAATGACCGGGTTTTTTGCAGTATGGATCTGGCTAAACTCCATCGTTAATCGATTCATTGAACCTTTAAAGATTCAAGAAATAAATCGCCCCGCTATTCTGTCGGGTAATTTATCCAAACCCATTGGAACAGACGGAACACAATAGATAATATTGCCGCCTGACATCGCAACGATATGGAGACAAGTCAAATTAAAAATACCTTTCCTCTCAGTCAGACATCATGTTCCCAAAAATTGTTAAACCATATTTAAGGAGGAATAAAAAATGACAACACTAATTAAAAACGGTACCATTGTCACGGCAACTGAAAAATACAGCGCAGATGTTTTAATCGATGGAGAGAAAATCGTCTCGATCGGCAGCGGCCTGGAAGCGCGTGCCCAGGAGATAATCGATGCCGAGGGGAAGTATCTTTTCCCGGGCGGGATTGACGGCCACACCCACTTCAGGCTACCGTTCATGGGTACCAGAACGGCCGGCTTTGAAACAGCTGCGGCCGCAGCTGTCGGCGGAACCACGGCGATCATTGACTTTGCCCCCCAACCCAAAGGCATGAGCCTTATGGATTCCATCGCCAAGCACCGCGAGGAGGAAGCGGAGGGAAAAACACCCATTGATTACAGTTTCCATGCCATTCTGATGGATGCGGAAACAAAGGGAATCTTTGAGGAGCTTCCTGATTTGATAAAAGCAGGTATTCCGACAATTAAGCTGTTTATGGCCTATAAGGGCACGCCATTTATGTGCAATGATGCAATTATCTTTCGGATGCTGCAAGAAACCAGCAAAGTCGGCATGCTGACGATGTTGCATGCAGAAAACGGCGATGTGATCGATGAACTTCAGGCGCAACTGGTTGCCGAAGGCAAAACTGATCCGCAATACCATGCAACCAGCCGGCCCCCTGCTGTCGAAGGTGAGGCAACCGCCCGCGCGGCCTATTTAGCCCGGATGGCAGACGCGCCGCTTTTCATTGTGCATGTATCTTGCGATGAAGCCATGAAAGCTGTTCGCACCGCTAACCAGGAAGGGATCGATATATATGGCGAAACCTGTCCCCACTACATGACGCTCGGGGTCGAAAATTTGGCCAAACCCGACTTTGAAGGGGCCAAATATGTATGCTCGCCGGCACTCAGGGAGCCCTGGCACCACGATCAACTCTGGAAGGCCATCGAAAACGGCTGGCTTCAAGTTGTTGGATCAGATCACTGTGGTTTCAATTTCAAGGACCAAAAAGAAATGGGGCGTGGTGATTTCAGGAAAATTCCCAATGGCGCACCCAGTATCGAAAACCGGCTTGCAATCCTTTACACCTACGGTGTCTTAGCCGGCAAGCTCAGCCTGCAGCGGATGGTGGATGTATTTGCGACGGCACCGGCCAAGTTTTACGGGATGTACCCGCGCAAGGGAAGCATCGTCGTCGGTGGCGATGCCGATCTCGTGATTTTTGATCCCGACTGGGAAGGCAAGATCAGTGTTGAAACTTCCAAACAAGGCGTGGATTACAGCGCATATGAGGGATTTGATCAGAAGGGCAGGGCGGACAAGGTTTATTTGCGCGGCAGCCTAATCGTCGATAAGGGCGAGTTTGTCGGTAAATTGGAGCAGGGTAAATTTATCGCCCGCGAACCTTATGGTCTGGCCTATGCCAGGCGTTGCTGATGCGGCTTCGGCCGGCTCGTCCGCATTGCTCTCCGGTCAAGCATATCCCTTACCGGGTATGCTTGACCGGATTGCTGGTCATTTAACTGTACGGCTGGATTGAGAAACACAAGACAAGGAAAATTTCATGATACCGCAGAGATGGAAAGAAGATATAATTGAGATCGGCCGGATGGGCAGGAAGGTTCCGCAGCGGATTGAATCTTATGATCAATTGGATTTTGAGAAGGGACAGTACCGGCTGGAGGGAACTTTGGCATGTCAAAAATCCAAAGAATACGTGATCGCAAAGATGAAGGAGGCCGGTCTTGAGGTCCGCATTGACAGGGTTGGCAATATATTTGCCAGAAGGCAGGGATTTAAAACAAGCCAGGGTGCCGTCATGTCGGGATCGCATCTGGATTCGGTATTGAATGGCGGAATGTTTGACGGCGTGCTGGGTGTTGTCAGCGCCCTTGAGGCTGTCAGGCGCATGAACGATGAAGGCTTTGAGAATCAAAGACCCATTGAAGTGGCCGCTTTTATGGGCGAAGAAGGATCTGCTTTCAAGAAGGCGTTGTTGGGCAGTCTTGTCCTGGCCGGCAAAATGCCGGACACTGAAGCCCTGGCCATCTGCAATGACGAGAATGTGACGCTCGCAGAAGCCTTGGACAAACAAAAGCTGCGGAGCGACTTTAGCATGGAATTGGATGACGTGGAATATTTCATTGAAAGCCATGTCGAGCAGGGTCCTGTGCTTGATAAGGAGAAAATGCCGATTGGTATCGTCGAAAACATCACGGGCCTGACCTGGGTCAATGCGACTTTGAGCGGCGAGGAAAACCATGCCGGTACAACACCCATGGCTGCACGAAGAGATGCTCTGGTCGCAGGCGCCGAGATTGTGACCCTGACCAACCGACGCGCCAATGAATTGGTAAAATCTTTCGGCGGCTCTACCGTCGCCACCGTTGGCAAAATGGTTGTCAAGCCGGGGGCTCCAAATATCGTACCCGGCACAGTCGAAATGGGAATTGATATTCGCGACAGTAATCCTGAAATTATGCAAAAGCTAAAGGCGCAAACCATTGCGTCAATTAGAGATCTTGCAAAGCGTCATGGCGTCAATAGCACCATAGAAGTACCGTTCGATCATCCGCCATGTCCCTGTTCGGTTGAAGTGGTGAATGCGATCGAGAGGGCGGCAGCCGATCTATCGATTAAAACCATAAGAATGAACAGCGGTGCCGGGCACGACGCCCAGAATATAGCCGAAAAGGTAAAGACGGCGATGATCTTTGTTCCGAGCATTAACGGAATCAGTCACTCCCCAATGGAATGGACAAAATGGGACAATATTGAAAACGGGATAAAGGTGCTGACCCAGGTTCTAAAAAATCTATCCAGGGATCGTCGGCTTTACTAATTTCATTTCATTCAACTTCAATCAACGCAAATTCCTGACAGTGTCCAAAATGAGCTGTCAGTTTGCCGTCCGCTTATGGTATGGCAAATTTCATAATTAGCGCCTCCCTGCTTAATGTTCTATAGATTTAAAGACCGAGTTCATCTGATAAGTAATTCCAAATCCCTTTAATTGCATGTCCCGCTTTTGATCCTTTGTTATATTCAAAAATGGTTTGTGCCTGTACCATAGCCCGGGTGAAAACCGGATCGAAGGGAATGCGTCCCAGGCATGTTACTCCTTTCTCATTGGCTAATTTCTCAATATTGCAGGTCACGTCTAAGTTGAGGTCGAACTTGTTGACACAGAGCATGGCCGGAACCTTAAAATGTTCCGCCAGTTGAACCACACGTTCCATATCATGTCTACCGGATATTGTCGGCTCTGTTACAATCAAAACTGTACTGGCCCCACCGATTGAAGCTATTACCGGACAGCCGACGCCAGGGGGGCCATCGGTAAGAATAAGGTCAAGGCCTTTTTCCTCGGCAAGTTTTTTGGATTCCTGGCGCACGAGCGTGACCAGTTTGCCGGAATTTTCTTCAGCAATTCCCAGATGCGCATGCACCATGGGACCAAAACGTGTATCTGAGATAAACCACTCCCCACAAGTATTAATGGGAAAGTTAACGGCATTTTCAGGGCAGAAATACACACAGACGCCGCAGCCCTCGCAGTCGATAGGGTTTACCTCAAAATCATCATTGATGGCATTCCAGCGGCATAGATTCCGGCACAATCCACATTCGGAGCATTTAGCCTGATCGATGTCCGCCGTAAATCCCGCTTGAAAATCAACACGTTTTTTGACTTCCGGTTCCATAATAAGGTGAAGATCGGCCGCATCCACATCTGCATCACAGAGTATCTTTTTCTGAGCGATAGATGCAAAAGCAGCAACCAGACTGGTTTTGCCGGTACCCCCCTTACCGCTTATAATAATCAATTCTTTCATATGCATTCATTTGTGCGTTTTTATTATCTGGTTAATCCTGTGATAAAGATCCAGGAATTTATCCTTCCACTCAGGAATCTGTTCGACGAGTAGCTCTCCTCTGGAATATGCTTCAGCAATTTGTCTATCAAACGGTATTTCCATAAGAATGGGAAGCTTCATGGCACGCGCGTATTCCCTGACCTGATCGTCTCCCAAGTCACTGCGATTGATAACCAACCCGCATGGGATATCGAGTATTTCAACCGCACCAACCGCCAGCTTCAGATCGTAAAGACCGAACGGCGTGGGTTCGGTAACCAGCAGGACAAAATCGGTATCTTTCATGGATGCGATGACCGGACATGACGTCCCCGGCGGGGCATCAATTATAGTTACTTTGCCGGGAATATCATGATCGCGGACTTTTTTAATCAAGGGCGGCGACATGGCCTCCCCCAGCCGCAACTTTCCGTGAATGAATTCTATGCCGTTACGACGGCCTTTTTGAATGATACCCAATTCCCGGCCTTTTTCCGTAATGGCGTCTTCAGGACAGACCTCCAAACATCCGCCACAGCTATGACAGAGTTCGCTAAAAACCAGTACTGTTTTCTCAAGTACCGCAATTGCCTTGAATTGACATATTTCAGCGCATTTGCCGCAGTAGGTGCACTTTTTTTCATTAACTTCGGGAACCGGCGTGAAAACCGTGTCTGTTTCTTCAAACACGGGATTAATGAAAAGATGAGCGTTGGGCTCTTCAACATCACAATCAAGCAACTGCACATTTGATCCGATTGATAGTGCCAGGTTGGTTGCAATGGTTGTTTTTCCGGTCCCGCCTTTTCCGCTGGCGATGCTGATCTGCATATTAAAATCTCCATAGTTAACATCAATCACTGCAGGGTAGGGTTATGGTGAATCCTGAACCTAAGAACTCAGAACGCTTGAACGGTTATAAATTTTGTTAACTTCAACCGGTCGAGACCAAACGGTGACTACTAAAATTGTGCTTTATCCATTCTAACTCTTGCTCAATATATTTGATGACTGATTCTAGCTTGGCAAATGAAATGACCGCTATATCGTCTGACAATTTTTCTATTTCTTCAACCTCAATTTCGGTCGTCTTGTTTATCAGAAAATTGTCGACTTCGCTGCCCTTCTGCATTAATCCGCAACCTCCGGCCACTCCCAAAAACTCATCGTCAACAAATATCGGAACAACAACTTTGACAAGTCCTGCGTCACACTCTATAATTGCGGGCTCACTGGTTTTTCTGGCCTGGTTGGCAACATTCTGATGGGCAACCGCGCATATATAACTCTGGCCTTTTTCATTGGCTTTAACAACAGGACACAGCCTATTGGCCCATTTTTTAAAATCCGTAATTCGAATACCGTCTACATCAAAAACAGAAGCATTCAGACCGGATCTTTTGTTGATCTCCTTTTCCAGTTCTATCCATTTTTCAATTGGCAAAATATCTATTAGGTTCATTTGTTATTATATCTCCAAATCCAGATTAAACGATCAGTTCTACTTACCTTTATTTCTCGGGCCTGCCGCATAAAATAATGATCATATATCCATAACGAATAATAGGCATTCAATGGGAACCGATTTTCATTGATTCTCTAAACTATTGATACGAGAAATCACTTCTTTCATCTTTTTATTCAGGCTGTCGGCTTGTTGTTTTAGCCCATTCAATTCCTGATCTTTGGATTGAGGGACGCCCCCCATCCTTCTTGACCCCGCAAAATCGGACATTCCCATACCACGGCCCGCTCCTCTGCCGCCGCCCATACCTCGTCCCATACCCCTGCAGCTACCCATACCGCCTCCACGACCCATACCGCTTCCCCGACCCGAACCGGTTGCGCCATTCATTCCGGAATGGCTGTCGACAGTGGCTTCACTGGTTGGTTGGAGATTGCCATTCTTAAATCTTTCGACTACTTCTCTAACCGTACCGGCCTGCCCGCTAAACAGTTCGATTCCGGCGGCCGAAAGGGTTTGAACAGCGTTTGGACCGCAATTGCCGGTAATAACGGCCGCCACCCCCTGGGATGCTAAAAACTGGGCAGCCTGGATGCCGGCACCGCCTCCTTGAGCTGCACTTTCGTTATTTAATACTTCAAAGTTCATGTCATCCGGATTGACTGCTATAAAAAAATGACATCTACCGAATCTGGGGTCTAGCTGCGCATCTAAATTTTTTCCATTGGAACTAACTGCAACTTTCATTTGGTGAACTCCTTTCATTGCTAAGGTATAAATCCCCAACGGTTTTTGTATTCTCCTAACCTAATTCACCGGTTTGCAGGAAATATGCCATCAGACTTAAATCCAATATATTATATTATTAGAGATAGTTATCGATATCAGTATGTTTGGCTAAATATGTCTCGTGAATATAATTAGAAAAATTTCGAATTTTCACTTCGCAAAATTTCGAAATTATCAAATTCACCCTCAAGCTGTATCTCGAGAAAAATCCCCTAGAAAGGAAACACAGGCAGATTTTAAGAATCACAAATGTGCTAAGATGAAATGTTTTTCCGGGTGTTTACGAAAGGATCAGGCCTCTTTGTCCATGCTGGAGTTATAACCACTTCAATCAACCGTGATTCAATTACAACGGCATGATACATTTGGTATAAGGATTGCACTAATTGACTGATGAATAAAAATATTCTTAGCCCTTTGAATTCAGTTAACCCAAAATAAAGGAGGTACCGATATGTACGCACTAATTTATGACGAATTCGATCCGGCCGAGCGCGAAAAGAAGGTGATCTCGCTACACAAGACCCGAGAGACCGCCGAAAATGCCCTGAAGAAACGACAGCGTCAGCTAGACCGAAAAGTCTGGGAATGCCATACCCGGATCGTATGGGTGTACGATCCGGTTCACGCAGGAGATAACATTACGCCCAGCAATTTTGATACCTGGGCGCCGGGTGAAAAAATCCCTGCAGGGGATCGGGTTCCGGACGGGGATTAACGGGGGGACATGTCAGGTAGAATTATTTCCCATATTTGTTGGCAAATTTTTTTGACTCTAGATACGGATCGTTAGTGCCGGTAAGTTCATAAACAATTCGGTAAACCTGTTCGGCAATTTGAGGCGGGTTTGCATTCAATGCCAGATCGGGGATCATGAGTGCTACTGCATTCAGAACCCGCCGATGAATCGTTTCATCCCCTGACGACATTCTCGCTGCTGCCAATGCCTGTCTGAAAAAACAGGGTATGCAATCAAAGTATGTTTTCAATTTAATTTTCGCTTTCGAATTTTAAATTATCACTCTTGTCCAAAAACGGGTTTAGAATGAGTCATAAAGTGAGTAATAATACGAGTCATTGAAAAAAATCCTCCTTATATGTAGGGTGGTTGTTA
>CACVKW010001101.1 GCA_902749685.1 Olavius sp. associated proteobacterium Delta 1
ACTGAAGTTCCGGGTCGAAGACAGCCTGGGGGTTCAATGCTATGTGGAAAAGGAGCTTTGGGATTATGCCAATCGAGTGGTGATATTGCATGTCAAGGTGCCGCTGGTCAATTCTGACTCAGATACGGTGCTGAAGTTGATCTTTGATGAGACCATGGTCGACAATGATGACTATGTAGGCGATACCGGTGACACCCCGGCCCAAAGTGTATGGGATGACGATTTTGTTTTGGTCATGCACAT
>CACVKW010001102.1 GCA_902749685.1 Olavius sp. associated proteobacterium Delta 1
CAGTATCCAGAAACCAGAATCCAGGATCAGTCAATACTTTCAATGGTCTTCATTGCAGCAGCGAAGTTGGATTTCAAAATTTTATGCAACTATAGGGTATA
>CACVKW010001103.1 GCA_902749685.1 Olavius sp. associated proteobacterium Delta 1
ATTGAGCGAAGCCCAATTAGCAGGTATTGGGTATTGGCTATCAGGTATTGGTTTGGTGGCCTTGCGTAACTCATTTTATATGGCCCTTGCGGGTGATATTTTAATAATCAAACCCATTCCTTAAAACCAATACCCAGTACCAGATA